>DATLUO010000216.1 GCA_035533075.1 Pirellulales bacterium
CAGCGAGCTTGCGAGCGCCGGCCCACCGTAAACGACGTCGCGATCGGTGGGCCGGCGCTCGCAAGCTCGCTGGTCCCACCCTACGGCGACGCTCCGGCCACCGCAAACAGCATCCTTAACTCGGTAAAGTAACTGTCATCATGGAACAATCCGCACTTTTCTGGCTGAGCCTGATCGTCTTTTTGCCCGCGCTGGGCGCGTTGGTTTTGGTGGCCATTCCCAAAGACCAGCCGGAAGTCATCAAGCTTGTCAGCCTGGCCACGACCGTGGCCGTGTTTCTGGCGACCTGCGCGGTCGGCTTCGGCATGCTTGGCCCCGATCAGGCCCGCTTCAGCAAAGGCGTCGCCGAGATGCAAGACGCCTTCACGGTCCCCTGGATACCGTCGTTCAACATCTACTATTTCATGGGCGCCGACGGCATCAGCTTCACGCTGGTCATGCTCACCGCCTTCGTGACCATGCTCTCGATGGGCGCAAGCTGGAACATCGAGAAGCACGTCAAGGCGTATTGCATCCTCTTCCTGCTGCTCGAGACCGGCATGCTGGGAGTGTTCCTGGCGCTCGACTTCTTCCTGTTCTACGTGTTCTGGGAAGTGATGCTGCTGCCGATGTACTTTTTGATCGGCGTGTGGGGCGGCCCGCGCCGCGAGTACGCCGCCATCAAGTTCTTTCTATATACGTTGCTGGGCAGCGTGTTCATGCTCATCGCCATCTTGATGCTTTACTTCAACAGCGACCTGCGCGAGCTGGCCAAGCAGAGCGACTTGATCGCAACCAACGAGGTGCAGGACGTCAAGTGGGAGCAGTTGCATCTCGATCCGTCGGTGACCGGCCGCGTGCAACAGGGCGGCGACGACGCGATCCACACCTTCAACATCCTGGCCCTGGCGGCGATGGGTCAGCACACCACGCTGTTCGACGACGAAATGCTGTGGGGCAAGAACCTGCAATGGTGGGCGTTTCTGCTGCTGTTCGTCGGCTTCATCATCAAGGTGCCGGCGGTGCCGGTGCATACATGGTTGCCCGACGCGCACGTCGAGGCCCCCACGCCCATCTCCATGATCCTGGCCGGCATTCTGTTGAAGATGGGCGGCTACGGCATCATACGTATCTGCTATCCGATTTGTCCGGATGCGGGCTTCGATCTGGCCTGGCTGGTGACGTTCATCGGCGTGCTGAGTATGCTCTACGGAGCCTTCGCGGCCATGGCCCAAAAAGATTTCAAGCGGCTGGTGGCCTACAGCTCGGTGAGCCACATGGGCTACGTTCTGCTGGGCATCGGCGTATGGAGCGCCTGGTCGGGCACGAACTACAATCCCGAATACTGGCAGATGGGCATGAACGGGGCGATGTTCCAGATGATCGCTCACGGCATCAGCTCGCCCGGCATGTTCTTTATGGTGGGCGTGATTTACGACCGCGTTCACCATCGCAATCTCGACGAGTTCGGCGGCCTGTTCGCCCGCTCGCCGGTCTACAGCGGCATCGCCTTCGGCATCTTCTTCGCCGGTCTGGGACTTCCCGGCTTGTGCGGGTTCATCGGCGAGGTGTTCGTGACGTTGAGCGTGTGGAACTACTCGCACGCTCTGGCGGTGCTTTCCGCGGCCACGGTCATTTTGACCGCCGCGTACATTCTCTGGACGTTGCAGCGCGTTTATCTCGGCCCCGAATACAAAGGGCCGCACGGCGACCATATTACGCCGATCACCGGTCGCGAACTGGCGATCGGCGCCCCGCTGCTGGCGTTCGCCATTCTGTTCGGAGTGTATCCACGACTGATCTTCGATTACATGACGCCGAGCGTGAACAAAGAGGTCAGCGATCTGGCCGCCTGGACGCGCGACGTGAAGGAGCCGCGTACTCTCGCCGCGCGCATTGAGCGCGACCGCGAGCGCGGGATTGAAAACGATCCGTTGATCGGAGAAGTAACGACGGCAAAACCGTAGGGTGGGACAAGCGAGCTTGCGAGCGCCGGCCCACCATGAGCGACACAGACAAATCGGATAACGAGGGAAAGACTATAACGGTGCGGACAACCTGCGACTCGTTCGTCCGTACCCAATACGGTGGGCCGGCGGTCGCTAAAGCGACTTTGTCCCACCTTAGGCGATGTCAGATGCGGAGCAATAGACTTGGACTTTAAGACCTTACTCACTCAACTCTATCCCGACACGGCCACCTCGTGCCGCGGCTTCGCGCCCGAGCTGACGCTCTGCGTCACGATCGTGGCCATGCTGCTGGCGCGGATGCCGCGTTGGGGCCACAAGATCAACGCCTGCTATGTCGCGCTGATCGGTTCGCTCATCGCTCTCTACTATGCGGCTCCATGGACGGTAATTCCGCGCACGGAAATTTTCGACGGCCTCTTGGTCTACGATCCGCTCACGGTCTATTTCCGCGGCGTGTTGCTATTGTTCCTGGTGCTGTTTCTGGTTTTCACCCGCTTGTCGGGCATTCCCGACCGCGAAGACAGCCCGGATTTTTACACGCTGGTCTTAGGCGGCACGATCGGCATGTGCCTGATGGCCTCGGCCAACCACTTGCTCACGGTATTTCTGGCCGTGGAGATGGCCAGCGTGCCCTCCTACGCCCTATCGGGCATCCTCAAAGGCCGCCGCCAAAGCAGCGAAGCGGCCCTCAAGTATTCCATTTACGGCGCCGGCACGGCGGGCGTCATGCTCTACGGCATCAGCCTTCTGGCTGGCGCACTGGGCACTTGCCATCTGCCGACGATCGCCCACGAGTTGCTGAACCTCACGCCGGAAGTCTTGGCCCAGCGGCAAACGGTGCTGATGTTGGGCGGCTTGATGCTTTCGGTCGGACTGGCGTTCAAGCTCTCGGCGTTTCCGTTCCACTTCTGGTGCCCTGACGTGTTCGAGGGCGCCAGTGCCGAAGTGAACGCGTTCCTCTCGGTGGCGTCGAAGGCCGCGGCCCTGGCCCTGCTGCTGCGCGTGGCGATCGGCTTCACGCACGCTCCCTCGCAGCCGGCCATTTCAGCGCCGACCGCCCAGGCGGCGTCGCGAGTGCATACCGTCGCCTATCGGGCTGCGGCCCACGACGAAACCGCGGATCCCGACGCCGAAGAACCGCCGCTGGCCGATGTGCCCCGCTCGGTGCGGCGTTACGTGGTCGGGTTGGTCAGCCTGCTGGCCGCGCTCACTTGCACCTTCGGCAATCTGGCGGCCTACAACCAGACCAACATCAAGCGGCTGCTGGCTTATTCGACGATCGCCCATGCCGGCTACATGATGATGCCCGTGGCGGCGGCCGTCCAGTTGTCGGGCCAGCATCCCGAGCAGGCCCGCGCGGCGGTAGCCGCGGTCCCGTTTTACGTGGGCGTTTATCTCTTCATGAATTTGGGAGCGTTCGCCATCGTGGCGTTTTTGCGCAACACGTTTCGCAGCGAGCAGATCGCCGATTACGCGGGTCTGATCGGGCGTTCGCCCCTGCTGGTCGTGTGCTTCGCGACGATCCTGATCAGCCTGATCGGCATGCCGCCGCTGGGCGGGTTCGCCGCCAAGTTTTTTGTGTTCAGTTCCCTGGTCGATGCGCGGCTCTACCTGCTGCTGGTGATCGGCGGACTGAACACGGCGTTGAGCCTGTTCTACTATCTGCGGGTGGTGAAGGTGATGACGATCGATCCGGAGCCGGCCGACCGCTTGCCGGCACATTTGTCGATGCTGTCTCCCTCCGGTCTTTATCTGGTGTTGCTTACGCTGCCGGTGGTCGTGCTGGGGATATTCTTCGACGACTTGAATGAATTCGCCCTCGCAGCCGCACGGGGCCTGTTTTTGTGATCCGCCCTACGATGTTGAATAAGAACCGCACGTTCGAGCTTCTCAGCGAGTTGTTGGCGATCGAGTACCGGTCGTTTCCGATGTATTTGACCGATGCTTGCCCCTGGACACACCACGGCGACGAGCGGGCCACGGAGACGCTGCAAAACATCGTAGCCGACCAGAAGGCGATGGTGCAGCGGACCGGCGAGTTCATCATGGACGCAGGGGGTCGAGTGGACATGGGCGAGTATCCGATGGAGTTCACCGACACGCACTTTCTGTCGCTCGATTTTCTGCTCAAGGAGTTGTTGCGGTATCAGCGTCAGGACGTGTCAGCCATCGAGCGGATCGTGCGGCAGCTTGCCGACGAGCGCGCCGCGCGCGAGCTGGCCGAAGAAACGCTCGGCAGCGAGCGAGCGCACCTTGAGGCCATCGAGGCCCTGGTCTCGCAGCCTGCCTAAGATGTCTCGTAGTCGAGTGTTCTCTGCGGACCGGCGGCCCGGCCGTGGTCGAGAGGCATCGACCTGGCGCGCGATCCTCGATACGACGTGAATTACGCGCTCTTGCCCTTGCGGCGACTTCTGGCTTTTCCGTTGGTCTCAGCGGCTTTCGCATCCGTGACATGGCGGTTCGTATCGTTCGCAGCGCCGGCGTCGTACTCGAGTGTTTTCTGCGAACCCGTGGCTTTTCTCGTCTTCGCCTGTTTGTGTTCGAGCCGTCTTCCGGCCATCGTTGGCGGCGCGCTGGTGACGGGATTCTCCGGCCCGTCCAGTGGCTGGCCGACGGCGACCGAGTCGATCCGGGCCTGAATCTTCGTCACGTAGTCGGCCGACAACTCGAAACCGATCCAGCCGCGACCGAGCTTCTTGGCCACCGCCAGGGTCGTGCCGCTGCCGCCGAAGGGATCCAGCACCAAGTCGCCCTCGTTGCTGCTGGCCCGAATAATCCGGCCCAGCAATTGCTCGGGCATCTGACAGCCGTGAAAGCCGGCCCGCTCCTTGAACGTGCCCGCCACACGCGAAAAATACCACGTGTCCTGGTCTTCGCTGAAACCATCGGGCACGTCCTGCGGCCGCAGAATCCAGGTGTCGTCAGGCAGCCGGCCGTTGGGGTTCGCCCGAATGTCGGCGTAAACCAACTTCCGCGCCGAGTCCACGCGGATGGCCCGGTCTTTGTAGTTGAACGTGAATTGCTTGCGGTCCTTGACGAAGTGAAACAGGTGCGCGTGCGAGCGCGTGAACTTGCGCGTGCAGTTGACGCCGAACGTGTAATACCAGATCACCCAGCTCCGGCAGGTCAAGCCCAGGTCGTTCTGGGCGATGAGCTTCAACTCGGCGGCGTATTCATCGCCGATGGCCAGCCAAAACGTGCCGCTCGGCTTGAGCACGCGCGAGACCCCCGCCATCCACTGCCGGCTCCAATCGAGATAGTGTTCGTAGGGCTTGCGATCGTGATAGACGTCGTACTCGTAGCCGATGTTGAACGGCGGATCGGCGAACGCCAGATCGACCGATCCCTCGTCGAGTTGTTGCAGGCGCTCGATGCAATCGCCCTGATAAAGCTCATTGGCGGCCAGTGCCACGCAAAATCCTCCTTGTGGCGCAATGAGGCTTGCGATAGCCTCAATGCCCTAACAACAAATGTTCATTGCTAGCTATGGTAACGTCCCGTTCGTGGCTTGCAAGCGCTGGCCCACCCTACGATTCGTCGAACCGAAGTGAGGACCAGCTCATGCAGGAGCCATTTAACATCGCCATCATCGGCGGCGGCATCGTCGGCGCGGCGACCGCGTATGCCCTCGCGCCCCGATGGGGGCAATCGCTCTTGCTGCTGGAAGCCGAAGGCCGGCTGGCGGCCCATCAAACGGGCAACAACAGCGGCGTCATTCACTCCGGACTGTACTACAAGCCCGGTTCGCTCAAGGCCAAGAACTGCGTCGAGGGCCGAGAAGAGCTTTATCGTTTTTGCGCCGAGCACGGGGTGGCCCACGAACGTTGCGGAAAAGTTGTCGTGGCCACCCGCGCCAGCGAATTGCCCGCGCTCGACGAATTGCAACGCCGCGGGCGGGCCAACGGCCTGGTGGGCATCGAGCGATTGTCGGCCGAACAGTTGAAAGAGCACGAACCGCATGTGACGGGCATCGGCGGCCTGTTTGTGCCCGAAACCGGCATCGTCGACTACGTGCAGGTCACCGAAACCTACGGGCGCGTGGCCCGCGCGCAAGGGGCTGAGATCCGCACCGACTGGCGGTTCACCGGCTGCCGGCGCGAGTCGGGCGGCCTGATGCTGGAAACCAGTCACGGCCCGGTCCGCTGCCGGAACCTAATCAATTGCGGCGGTCTGGAGGCGGACCGGGTGGCCCGGCGGTGCGGCGTCGAGCCGGGCGTGCAGATCGTGCCGTTTCGCGGGGAATACTACCAGCTTGCAGCGGGGCGCGAGCACCTGGTGCGGAATCTGATTTATCCCGTCCCCGACCCGCGGTTCCCCTTTCTGGGCGTGCATTTCACTCGGATGGTGCGGGGCGGCGTCGAGGCGGGGCCGAACGCCGTGCTGGCGTTCAAGCGATATGGTTATACGCGGAGCAGCTTTTCGTTGCGCGACGCCCTGGAAATGGCCGGTTACGGCGGTCTGTGGCGAATGGCGGCCCGCTATTGGCGGACCGGGCTGGGCGAGTTTCATCGTTCCTGGAGCAAAGCCGCCTTTGTGCGGGCATTGCAAAAGCTGATGCCGGAGCTGTCGCCGGCGGACATCGTACCGGCGGGGGCCGGCGTCCGTGCGCAGGCGTTGGCACCGGCCGGCACGCTCGTTGACGACTTTCACATTGTGCCGGCCGAGCGGATGATTCACGTGCTCAACGCTCCGTCGCCCGCGGCCACCGCCTCGCTGTGCATCGGCCGGTCGATCGCCGAGTTGGCGAACGCGAATTTCGGGTAAACGGACCACGGACCCTGCGGTCCCCGCCAATCTGAACGAGAGTTTGCCATAGCTAAAAAATCTCGTGAACCTTGTGAAACCTTCGGCGTCTATGAAGGTATAAGCTAGTGGACGGAGCCGACCGTGTGGTCGGCCTGTGCCGCTTTTAACGACGGCCCCAGGTTGCCGGCGCGGGGCCAAAGAGATTTTCCATGATGACCCTACGGCCAAGCATCACCAACGAACGCAAAGGGACGTGCTCGTTTGCCGGTCAACCGGCGAACCTGCTCCCCGCGCATCGGTTGCGCTTGTGACGCTCGGCCATCAAGGCAAAGCAAGGCTCTTCAAAGGCCCGGTGTCACGAGACACCGGGCCATTTTTTTTGTTGGCAGATGCCCACTTACGGGTCGGTAGCTGAGACGGTATAGCACTTGGCTGAAAACCAGGAGACGAGGATTCGAGCGCCTCCCGACCCACTTATGAAGAAACATGCGGCTCGTTCGTCTAGCGGCCAAGGATGCCGGCCCTTCAAGCTTTTTCAATTGAAACCGGAATGCGATCGTCGGACAAGGACGTGCTGTGGCTGAAAGCAGCGGGCGGGCAATTGAGTTTAGGATCGTGCTCCTCACTAGAGCAGGCGGTCTCCAAAGCCGCTTTACGGAGTTCGACTCCTCGCGGTCCTGCTTGTCCTGATGGTGTAACGGAACGCATCCGAGCCTCCGAAGCTCGTGGTCCTGGTTCGAGTCCAGGTCGGGACATTACGTTTTACTTATTGCCCTGCGAGTGTGATGGAGGCACGGCAGACTACGAATCTGCAAGACGAGGTTCGACTCCTCGGCGGGGTGCTGGAAACCAAAACTTGTTCTCGGAGTGTGCCGGATTAGCACACGAGCTTGCGAAGCTCGTAGACCGGGTTCAATTCCTGGCGAGGACGCTTGAACAACCTGACGCTGGAGCCAGACGGCACGGCCACCGCCTGCAATGCGGTCGAAGCGGGTTCGACTCCCGCCGGCGTCTCTTAAGTCGCTCGACGAGCGGCCAACGATTTACAAGCAGCGCAACGATGTCGTTCTGGCCAGCGGCGCGCCCGTCCCGCGTGAAGCGGTCGGTAGAGCGTGTTCCGTGAATGGGTTCTGAACCGGACGGCATCGGCTGTGGTAGCTCAACTGGAAAGAGCATCAGGCTAGGGACCTGACGGTTACGGGTTCGACTCCCGTCCATGCGACAGTCGGCTGCAAACCGACGGGCGCGAGAGCGTCCACCAGCAAGCCCGAGGGAGGCGGACGTTTCGTCTGGTCGGCCGCGGGCCGTGCGACGGCTGTTTAAGGTGAGGAGTTTGGACGCCGTGCCGAAAGGCCGGTGGCCGGAACAAGTCACCAAGAGCAACGTTATCGGCTTTCGGCAGCACCACCAACTGCCATGAAGTGCGTGGATACCGCTTCTCGTTGGCTGTTGGCCGCGGCGGCGAAGCAAGGCGAGTCGTGAAGGGCATCGCCCGACATGACGAGCCGACCTTTGTCCGCCAACGCCAGCGGCCCGCGGTTGCTCAAACGGCACTCCGCAGGCAGTGGTGTGAGCAGCGTAACGGTCCGCCGCCCAACGGCGTTTTTACAAACAGCATAGGTTGCCCACACGAACGCGATGCGTAAGCGAGGCACCTCGTGGCTGTTCCTCGCTGGCGTTTTTTGATGTTGCCCGTTTGGCACCCGGCCGCGTAGCGGCCAGAGAGTTTAGCCGTGGGCGCGAGCCCACGGAGAACGTTGTAAATCCCTCGGCGGAGCCGCGTAGCGGCGGCAGAATACGCGAGTACACCTCTGTCGCCGCTACGCGGCTTTGTTCGCACTCGCCGAATGTCACCGTGGGTTTGCACCCACGGCTGAATTCCAGCGCCGCTACGCGGCGGATACGGAAAACGCGGAACATCAAAAACTGGCGCTTCGGGTTGGTGTGGCGCCGGCATTCATTATGAAAGGAAGGTGCAGCATGTTGAAGACTGTGAAGATCGCCAGTTACGAGATGGGTCTCTATTTCCGGAACGCAGAGTTCAAGGGCCTGCTCGTTCCCGGCCGGCACCGGTTCTTCGATCCGCTGCTGAAGATGCGCGTACACGTCGTCTCGCAGCGCGACCCGTGCCTCGTCCACGACAAGCTCGACGTGATCGTCAAGTCGGGCACGCGCAAGGACGGCGCTCTGGTCATCGACCTGAAGGACCACCAGCGGGCGCTCGTCTGGGTCGACGGCCGCTTCAGCCACGTGCTGCCGCCCGGCCTGTACGCCTATTGGACCGGGCAGTGATCGGCGGGCGCGAACTCGACAGCTTCTTGACCGCCAAGGACGGCGTGGCCAAGGAGTTGGAGGAGCTGCTGCGTCCGCGTGCGACCACGCTCGGCTTCGAGTTGATCGCCGTGGGCATCCGCGACGTGATCCTGCCGGGCGAAATGAAGACGCTGCTCAACCGGGTGACCGAGGCCAAGAAGGCGGCTGAGGCCAACCTGATCGTGCGGCGCGAGGAGACGGCGGCCATGCGCAGCCAGGCGAACACCGCCAAGCTGCTGGAGGACAACCCGACGCTCATGCGGCTGCGTGAGCTGGAAATCCTCGAAAAGGTCGCCGCCAGCAGCAAGCTGAACGTCGTGCTCGGCGAGAAGGGACTGGCCGAGCGGGTCGTGAACCTGCTGTAGAATAGTGAAACGACGCCCCTGGTTGCCTTCGGGCACCAGGGGCGTTTTAATGCATTCTTGCGAACTATGAACAGCCGCTGGCCTTCGAGCGGGAGAAGAATCTTCTCATTTGGCAGCCTTCAACTTCACCGTGAGCGTGCCTTTGTTGTCGCCCAACTCTCCCCAGCCGTCGCGGCAGCGGAGATAAAGCTTGCCCTCCGAGGCAGCCGTGAACTCGCCGTGAGCGCCCAGCTCGAACGGCTCGCCAAGCTGAAAGTTCTTGCCGTTCTCGTGCGTCATGATCGCGCCCACCAGTTTGCCGGCGCCGTCGGCGGCGCCATCTGCCGACACGGCCCCGCCCTCCTTGCCCGTCTGCCAACTGCCGCTGGCGCTGGTTTCATACCGCGTGTCCTTGGCGACCAGCACGCCCGAGGGCTGCCAGCCGCGGTCGGCCCGGATTTTGGCGGCGATCACGGCGCTTCCCTTGGGGAAGCGAAACTTGCGGTTCCAATCGATGCTGCACAGGTCGGCCCGAAAGCCCTGCTCCAGGTGCTTCAAGAAAAAACAATACTCGAACACGATCTGCTCCGCCATATCGCCGTAGACCTCTTCGAACGAGGTCGGCTCTTTTTTCAACAGCGCCAGGCCCAAAGGGCGAAATCTGGCCGAGTAGTTCGTGTTGTTCGCCAGCAGGTGGCAGAGTGCCCAGCGCCAGGCGTAGTTCTGCCACGAGTCGCCGGTGAACTCGTTGCCGTTGACGATCACATCCAGGCTTTTCGGCGGGCTGCTGCGCAGATACTCGACGACCGCGTCGTGTACTCGCACGCTCTTGTTGTCCTTCCGCCAATACTGGCCCATCTCGGCCATGCCTTCGCTGTACCAAACGGGACCCGTGGTGCCGAACGTCTGCCCGCAATAGGCGTGTACCGCTTCGTGCTGGGGCGTGCCGCGGTCCGAAACGGCGTACACGACCGACCTGGCCAGGAAGCCGACGCCGCCGGTCACGGTGGTGATCGCGGTGACGCCCGCCCCGGCGCGGATATGGTCCAGCCCTTCGTCGGGAATCATTCCGGTCGGCCAAACGGCCAGGTCTTTGACCACGTAGCATTCGATCACGCCCACGCAAGGGCGTGCCCAGTAGGCCGAGATCAGCGACAGCATGGTCTCCAGCCGTTCCAGCAGGTCTTGGGCTTCGTCCGCCGGCAGGTCGGTGTGGACAAAGAAGTGCTCGCTGCGGTAGTCGGTCGGTTTAGCCGGCTGGTCGGTCTTGGTCTTCTCGCGTTTCGCCTGAGCGGCCACCGGCGTGACCGTCGCCACCAACAACAGCAAGACTGCGAACAAGACCTCGACAAGTTTGATTTCGCGTGACGTCACGTTGGTCCCAAAAAAAGCGGTGCCCATCATTTTACCGCTGGGCGGCCCGCTCGGCCACGCCTTGAGTTCAGCGGAGCACCTGCCGGTGCCCGGCCGGATGAGGGGGATACCGGCATCATACTCGAATTCTACGGAAAATCGTTGGGGGGTGGCAGCCAACGGCGACGATTTATAGTAGACTGACCCCTGCGGGCGGTAGTTTCCAGGCGGCGCCTCATACTCATGGGAGTCGGACTATGCAGTCCTCAACGGTGGAAGAATTGTTGGCACGGGTCGATGCCATCCCGGCCGGTCAAGAATCGTTTCAGATTTTGGTGCCCAGCCAATTGACCTTGCAAAACGAAGCGGTGCTTTCCGAACTTGCGATGGGTTTCGTGCTCGACCGCATTATCGGCAAGGGCCTTTATCCCCGCGGCTTCGAAGAAGTCGACGGCGGGCGGCTCTATAAGTATTCGGCCGATTTGTGCGCGTAATCTGCGGTTTCCTATCGCTGTTGCTGGCGGCCACGGCATGCGCCGCGCGGGCCATCGCGGCCGAGCCCGCGCGCGTGCGCGTCGTGAAGGCCGAGCCGACCGCCGATTGGAACGCGCGCTTCAACAACACCGAAGGCTGGATAGGCGGCGATGGCGTCTTCTCGGCGCTGCTGGCTCCGCAGCGCGTGTTGTTTCTGTTTGGCGACACGCTGCTAGGCAAAGTCAGCGCGGGCCGCCGCAGGGGCGCGACGATGGTCAACAACACCGTCGGTCTGCTGTCGCTGGCCGACCCGCACGCCCGTTTGCGATTTGTGAGCGGCTCCGCCGGCAAGGACCAACCTGCGGCGGTCTTTGTGCCGGACGAGGGTGGCGGCTGGTTCTGGCCGCAGGCGGCGATCGATGTCAAAGGCCGCCTGTTCGTTTTTTTGGCGCACATCGACAAGACCGGCAAGGACGGGCCCTTCGGTTTCAAGCAAATTGGCCAGTGTCTGGCCGCGGTCGACAACCCGCTCGACGAACCGACCGCCTGGAGAATCAAGCAGCGTTGTTTGCCGTTCGCCGAATTCGAGGAAAAGCGCGAGCGCTTGTGGGGCGCGGCGCTGTTGGCCGAGGGCGACGACGTGTACATCTACGGAATAGACGACCGCCGCAAGCAGCTTGGAAGCAAGGAGCTGATCGTCGCCCGTGCGCCCCGCGACAAGCTTGCCGACTTCGATGCCTGGCGGTTCCAACACGATTGGCAGTGGGTCGCCACGCCGACGGGCGAAGGAGGGGCCGATGGCTTCGCGAACGAGTTCTCGGTCAGCCGCTTGCCTGAGGGCCAAGGCTATCTTGTGGTTTACACCGACAGCGGGTTGAGCGATCGAATTCTCGGTCGCGTGTCGGCGTCGCCGGCGGGCCCGTGGTCGGAGCCGGTCGTGCTTTATACTTGCCCGGAGATGGCCGGCGACAAAGGCGTGTTCTGCTATGCCGCCAAGGCCCATCCGTGGGCGGTGCGAGGCAATGAGTTGCTCATCAGCTACTGCGTCAATGCCTGGGATTTCGGCCGGCTGTTTGACGACAACGAGGTCTATCGGCCCCGCTTCGTGCGTGTCACGCTGGGCAACTAGGCCGCACCCGCTGACAACGGCTGTCAACGGGTGCTTGCAAGTGGAGCGGAAGGGAGTCGAACCCTCGACCTTCGCATTGCGAACGCGACCGCCCACCGACGCAACTGGTAATCCGCAAGGACTTATGGCGACGCCTTCGCCCGCTTGCACCGCTGCTTGCACCAGAAAGCCGGAAATCGCTCACGAAACAACCGGCGAAGGCGACGTCGACCAGGCCACAAACGACGCCGAGCCGACGCCCGGCGAAGGGGCTGATACGCTGGCCATGCTCGCCGCCGCGCTGGTCAATCTCTCGGCTGCCGATCGTGCCAAGCTGGCCGCCATGCTCTTGCAAGGCAACGATTCAAAGGCGGACGCATCGACCGGCAAGACCTCGACCGGCAAGCGCGGCACCAGGAACAAGAAAGGGTAGGGGCGACGAATGGCAGAGAATGGCGGAGTGGGACCGGGGGGCGATGACGCTCTGGCGCTCGCTCTGGCGACGGGGGCGACGATCAACGAAGCCGCCGAGCGGGCCGGCTGTTCGCCGCGAACCGTGAGCCGCCGGCTGGCCGATCGTGAGTTTGCCCGCCAAGTCTCGACCGTGCGGGGGCAATTGTTCGCCGTGGCCGTGGGCCGGCTTTGCAATAATGCGGCACTGGCCGCCGACAAGCTGGTATCGCTACTCGACAGCGAACAAGACCACGTGGCCTACGCCGCCGCCAAGTCGATCCTGGAACTTGGAACCAAACTCAGGGAAGCGGGCGAAATGGAACAGCGAATTGCCGCACTTGAAGAAACGTCAGCAGGAAACAGAAGCCATGTCTAACAAGACTCGACTGCGAAAGCTTGAAATCAGCGCCGCGGAACAACGTCAACAGGTTTTTCTGAACCTCGACGAACTGCCGGTCAAGATAGTTTTGCGCGTGTGCTACTTGGCCAAGACGCGACAGGCCGGAACAACCGACGGCGATGCCGCTCGGATGAGTGTCGAGAAACGCCTGCGGTTTCAACGCGGACTCGAACGGGCATTTGAACGATGGAACGAAATCAGACGTGAGGGCCGCTTGCAGGCCGCATTCGATGGCTTGGAACGCAAGGGAGTGTGGCGTGACGAATGGGACAATTTACTGCCGGCGGGCGACACCGGGGACGAACCAACGTCGCGGTAAGGCTGGAACGCGACATAGCCTGCTCCGGTTATGGTTTGCGTGCCTCCATCTTGCGCTTCTCCCTTTCCACATGTCGTTGTGCCATCGCGATGGTTGCGCTCACAAGCTCAAAGCCTGCGAGCCCCTCTTCGGCCCACACCTTACCGCTATCATCCAAAAGGAACACGGTATCGTGCAAAAGCCCAGCGAATCTCGCATTTACCCCCCGATACTTCAATCGGATGCCGGTTCGCGTTGTTTTTCCGCCGATGTCTGCACTTATGACCTTGCCCCAGGTGACAATTTGGTAATTAGGATCCTCAAGATTGTCGGTAAGCCACGCTTGCACGTCAGCCTTTTGCTCGTCGGTTGGCGTGGTGAGTGTAACCTGAATCTCGCCAGGCTTCGGCTTCTTGTTTGACTTGTTCGGGGGCTGCGCGTTCTTGTTCGACGTTTTCGTAGGCGGGGTTTGTGGTTGTGTCGGCGGTTGTGTCGGCGGTTGTGTCAGCGGCGGTTGTGTCGGCGGCGGTTGCGTTACCGGAGGTTGTGTCGGCGGTGGTTGCGTTGCCGGTGGTTGCGTTGCCGGTGGTTGCGTTAGCGGATTTTGAACCGGTGATGCCGCAACATCCGCATGACGGCGCCCATGCAAATGGGAAGCAACGAGCAGTACGGCGAGCACGAGCGCCACGGCCGTTGAGATCGTAGCTACGACGACAGCGGCATTGCCCTTTTGTGGTGCTGGCTGCAGAGAGGCTCCTGCCGCGATCCTAGCACCGGGTGCGACGGCAGCAGGTTTAGCTGTCTGAATCGCCCCGTCCTTCGTTGCGGTGATTGTGACTTTGGCACCACAAGTCGGGCACTTCACGCGACGGCCAGCGTTCTCTGCCGACGCCTGAGCCTTTGCCCCGCACGCTTGGCACGCGAACCTAATCAATGTATCGCGCATGGCTAAATCTACCTTTTGTTGCTACCAGCCCTTTTGCCGGAAGAACAGCACCAGCATGGCGAAGAAATACAGGAACGTGACCACCTCCATCGCGTTTACCCTGCCGCCTGGCCACTCTGGGCCATGCGTTCCGTGACCTCCGATTGCGATACGCCCCACGTGACCGACAAGTAGCCGCAACCCCAGGCGATGAACCAAAGCGCCGGCAACCACAACGTCAGGCGGGCCATCGGCCCCATGCGTTTCTTGGGTGAGCGCGGTGGCGGAATAGCCGCCTGTGCTTTCGGATTGCTCGCCTGCGCTGCCTTCATCGGCGTGCCGCAACCGGGGCACGCTGGGGCAAGGTCGCTTATCTGTCGATTGCAGTCTGGGCATTGAACGAGCGCCATCACCTACCTCCCTCATGCGCAGAGGGAACGATGCTCATTAGGGTAGTGCCGCGACGTGCGGGACGCAAGCAGCCGTTAGCGGATTCGCGCCGCCGGCTTCGCGCGGTAGACTCTCGGCATTGTCGGGTGGCGGACGGTTGCGCAACCACCGCCTTAACGGCCCCCGCGGCGAGCGGCGCCCACCTACCCGCCGACGCCGCGGCGGGCTGACCGAGGCCGAACACGATCGTAGGTGTTTCTGATGGCGAACGACGAAGTAGCCAGTGATAGGCGCGTCTCGACGCTGTTGCATGGCGTGCGCGAAGTGCGGCTGGCCGTATGGGAAGAAATGGATGCAGCCGAAATGATGGCGCGAAATGCCGGCGACCGGCCAGACTTACTGCGGCGACTGGTGGAGGCCATCGAGCGCGCCCGTGCTGGCCGATCCGCGATCGAAGCGTTCCTGCGGAGCGGAGCATCGCTGCCACACGGCGCGCCGCAGAGCTGGGACGAAAAGCGATGGCTAAACCACGTCAAAACGCTGGCCAAGAAAGCCTGCAACGTGCAACTGATTGCTGCGGCTGCGGGTCAAGAGGGATGGGGCGCAAAGTTGCACGACTTGCCCGACGTTTACCAGGAACTGCTGGCCGCGGACGACTGGCTCGACGAACCAAAAATGCGGGCGACTGACGCCACCGACCAAGCACCGCCGGCGACCGGGGCCAGTGAGCAAAGCGAAGGGGCCGGCAAGTCACGCGCTGAGATTTTGAAATCACTTTCCCTTTGCATCCGACAGGCATATTTCGCGTTTGAGTTTGCCCAAACGATGAGCGGCGACAAGTTGGAAGATCGTGAGGCGTATGACTACCTCCACGAAAACGGCTTACACGACAATGCAGGCGACCTTGGCGAACTGAGTGACTACGAACTGCCAGTTTTTGAGACGTGGCGGCGATACATCAGCGAAGCGCGGCGGCCGCTCGGCGAGCAAAAGTACAGCCGCCGCGCCAATCGACCAAAGGGCCGAAGCATCGCCAATGCGGACGAAGTAGAGCGGCCAGAAAGGGACGAGTGACCGATGTACTTTTTCTACGTTGATGAATCCGGTTCGCTCGACCCGGCCGCGATCGGCCGACGCGCTGACGGCTCGACGTTCGCCAAAGATCATTTGTACGTGCTTGCGGCAGTGTCGCTGTTTGAACGACGCTGGCATGGCTTTGAGCAAACGCTGAACCGGAGAAAGCGGGAGCTTTGCGAGATTCATCGGCACACCAACCCGGCGACGCCACGGTTGGAACTTGCCGATTGCGAACTGAAATCGACGTGGACTCGCATTCCCAAGGAACGCGCACAACGACCGTTCTTGGCCAATCTCACCGACGGCGAGTTGACGCAACTGGTCGAACTGTTTTACCGGCAACTTGACCACCACAACATGAACATCTTCGCCGTCGTTGTGGACAAGCGGCACTTGCACGGCTACATGGACGCCGGAAGGATGCACCGCAAGGCGTGGGAGCTTTTGCTGGAGCTGATTCAAAAGTTTTTGGCGACGGAGCACCCGAAGCACCAGGGAGTTATTCTCACCGACGACATAAGCCGGCAACGAAACCGAAGCCTGGCAATGAAGCACGCCTACTTTCAATCCGAAGGCACGTCAAAGGGAACACGCCTGACGCACATTGCCGAAATGCCGCTGTTCGTGCGGAGCGAGCTATCGAACGGCGTGCAACTTGCCGACCTGGTGGCCTACAACATCTACCGATGCTTTCGCGACCAAAACCCGGCGTACCCGTTCTTTGCACGCATCGTGCCGTACCTCTGGGCATCGCGCTCGACGCCTGCGGGCTTCCTTGACGGGTTATGGGTGTTTCCGGCCGAAAGCCCGCTGGTGCAATTCAAGACGAAGCTGGCAAAAGAAAGGGCCAACCGCGGAACGGCTGGCCCTTAGTTGTTTTGGGGTCCGGCTGGGCTGGCCATATCGAGCCGACAAGCGGCACCGGACACTTCAATAATAGCTAAGTCGGCCCCCGATGCAATCCGGTTTAGGCCAAACCGGATAAGACCGGATTTTTGGCGGTTATCCGGTCCGCGGTCACTTCTTGACGCAAAGCGTTATGCACTGGCCACTTCTGGCCGAACTTCCCGCACGGCGGGAAGGCGGATTTTCTATCCGGTTTGTGGTAGTTAGACGCGCTGTGGCGTGCCTGGTGACGGGCAGGCAGCGTGCAAGCCAAGAGGAAAATCCCATGACCGCTACTCTCTCACGACCGGCTCGCCGAGCTGTGCGGCGTGCCACCGGCACCGCCCGACTTGATCGATGTGCAGGCCGTGGCCGCCAAGCTCACTTGTTCCACCAGGCACGCCCGACGCTTGGCAGATTCGGGCAAAATGCCGCCGCCAATCAAGCTAGGCAACTTGCTTCGCTGGCGAACGGCTGACATCGACCAATGGATTGCGACCGGATGCAAGGCCGTTCGCTCTGCGGGGAGGGCTGGCCAGTGAGCGATGCGATTCAAGACCGGGACCGCGATGAAGGCGAGCGGCGCAAACAGGCCGCCTTAGACTCGCTCGCCGAGCGGCGTGAAGTCGACGTGTTGCGTGGCCGGCGAGCGCTACTAAGGCGATTGCTCGACGTAGGGACCGCGACGGCTGATGACGTGCGGGACGCCGTTACGCTGCCGCGCGCCATCAATCCGAAGCTGTTCGGTTCCGTGCCATTGGTTTTAGTGAAGGCAGGCGTCATCGAACACGATGGCTTTGCCGTGACGTGCCGGCCGCAAGCGCACGCAAGGCCGATTAGCCGTTGGCGATTGTCCGACCGCGGGAAAGCCGAGCGATGGTTGCTCGCCAATCCTGACCGGGACGACGATTGCCAAGACGGCGACCAGGGGCTTTTGTTTCCGATCAAACCAAAACCCAAAACCCCTAACAACGAACCGGGCGCAACGGTGGCTGCCGTGGCGCCCGGTATGGAGGATTCGCAATGGCTCGTAAATCTCTAAGCGACATTCTAAGGGCCGGCGACCGCGAAAAGCTAGCGTCGGCGTGGAACTCGACCGAAGCGGCGAAAGACCTTTTGCCGCTGCCAAAAGGCGATTACGTCGCGACCGTTGAGTCGGGCGAAAACTTCAACGCCCAAACCGGCACGCCCGGTTACAAGCTCACGTTCCGCATTGTGGAAGGCGAGCATACGGGCCGTCGATTTTGGCACGATGTATGGCTCACCGAAGCCGCGTTGTCGATGACCAAACGCGATTTAGGAAAGATCGGCGTTACGTCCCTCGACCAGCTTGAACGGCCGCTGCCGCAAGGCATCGTTTGCGCCGTCAAGCTGGTGCTGCTGACTGATGACGATCGATCCCAACACAACAAGGTGAAATCGCTCGACCTCTTGCGTATCGACGTGCCGACGCGCGACCCGTTCGCGCCGAGCACCAACGGCGAGCACCAGGCAGACGCCGAGCACCGGGGCACCGACGACAGCGAAGTGGAAGGGGGCGAACCGGAATGAATGCTTGTCCCTACGGCTTTCGTGTCGTGGGGGCAACGTGGGAAGCGCGGCGGCTGGTCGATGCCGCCGCCGCGCTTTCCGCGCATGCCTCTTGCGACCCGCGGGCCGAACTCGACCGCGAATGCTACCTGAGTGCGTTTCAGTACGGCGATGATTTTCGTCGGCACGTGGAAGCGACCGGCTCGACGAAAGAATTTGCCGGCGAATGTTGGGCGCCGTGGCTGTGGTTCGATGTTGATCGCGCCAACTTGTCGATTGCTCTAGCCGCCGCCCGCCGGCTCGCCGTGACCCTCGACGAACGCTATCGGCTGGCCGACGGCGATGTGCTGGCGTTCTATAGCGGCGGCAAAGGTTTTCATCTTGGGTTGCCTACTTCGCTCTGGCAACCAAAGCCGGCTGTCACGTTCCACAAGATCGCACGGCGGTTTGCCGAACGGCTCGCCGAGCTGGCCGGCGTGACGATCGACACCGGCGTGTACGACAAGGTGCGTTTGTTCCGTGCTCCGAACTCTCGGCACCCCAAGACGGGCTTGCACAAGAGGCAGCTCTCGCTCGACGTGCTGATGCAAATGTCGATCGACGGCATCAAGGAACTGGCCGCCGAGCCGACGCCGTTCGACTTGCCAGAACCGGCCGCGACGAACGACCAGGCCGCTGCGGATTGGCTCGACGCCGAAACCGAAGTAGGGCGACAAGGCGAAGCGAACGCCGCACGGCGGGCCGAACGCAAGGGTTCATCGACCTTGAACCGCTCGACGCTGGCAATCATTCGTGACGGCGACGCGCTGGCCACTGGCGACCGACACCGCATGCTGTTTTCGGCCGCCGCGAACCTTGGCGAGTTTGGTTGCCCGTCAGCGCTCGCACAAGCGTTGCTGACTGAGGCCGGACTTGATTCAGGGCTGCCGCCGAAAGAAGTGCGGCGACAAATCGAATGCGGGCTAACGCATGGGAGAAACGGCTAAGCCGGCTGAAGCGGCTGCACGTTCGAAACGTGCGACAAGGCACAAAAGACGAAGGAATCCTTTTCGGGATAGGCCAGCAAGAGGTTGCTCTTCATCACAATCGCGTTCTCAGGGTGACGAACTTCATGGATCTCGCCGTTCGACAAATGGACCTCAAAGGGGCGAAACGGCTGTATCCGCAACATGGTTTGAATGGCGTCGGCGTTCATACCCCCAAGTCTATCAGGACTGACAGCGAATGACAAACGCGAACTACCAAACCGCCGGCGACGTGTTCGACGGCTGGCGCGACGACGTGCTCACCGGCTCGCCGCCCGTGCTCTATCCGATCGGCGCCGGCGACCTGGCACGCATCGAAATCGGGCCGGGGCTGGTAACGCTGTTCGGCGGAGCACCGGGGGCCGGCAAGAGCGCGTTTGTAATGCAGGCCGTGACCGACGCCTTGCGATTGACGCCTACGCTGCGCGTTCTGGTGTGTTCGATTGAAATGCCGCCGCGGGTTTTGCTCGACCGCCAGCTTGCACGGCTTAGCGGCATCGACTTGACCTCGATTCGCTATCGGCGGTTCGACGCTTCGCACGCCGATCGGCTCGACCAGGCGATGCACACGTTGGAAGCGATCAGCGAACGGTTGGCGTTTGTGCGCCCACCGTTCGACCTCGAAAACGTGGCCGCCAGTGCCGACGCCTTGCATGCCGACTTGATCGTGCTCGATTACATCCAACGCATCCCGCCGCCCGGAACGCACGGCGACCGCCGCGGGGCCGTCGATGCCAGCATGAATTACTTGCGGCAGTTTGCCGACGCCGGGGTTGCTACGGTTGTCGTGGCCGCGGTGGCACGGGCAAAAGACCGCAATGGCCGATCAAGCTATGACGGCGAAGGGTTGAACCTGGCATCATTCCGCGAAAGCTCTGAACTGGAATTTGGGGCCGACGATGCTTTCATTCTGGCGCCCGACGACAAGCACGATGACCAGGTTGTCTTGAAGCATTTGAAGGCCCGGCATACGGAAGCAAAAGACCTTGTGCTGCGGTTCGACCGTCCGCACCAGTCCTTCGCGCCCGTTACCGCCGGCGAAGCTTGGACGCCCGAAAAAGGCCGGCTGCAATCGGCGTTGGCTTCGCTCTGGCATAGGACCGACGCGGCCGACGATGACGAGGGGGACGATGACGAAGATGAATGAGCCGCGAATACTACCCGGTTGCTCGACGCTGCCGCCTATGAAGCCGGCGACCAATGGCAAGACCGGCTCGACGATCGGCGACCCGGACGACGGGGGCAAGAGCAAAGCGAAGCGTAAGAGCGGCGACCGCTTCGCCATTCTCAACGCCTTTGTGGACTTCACCGCCGTCAGCTTGCCGCGTGCTGAATTACTGGTTTGGTTCACGTTGTTCCGCGACACGAAACCGGACGGGCTGGCCCGCACGTCGCAAGCCGATCTTGCTCGCCGAGCCGGCGTGAATCTTCGCACGGTAAAGCGTGCCGTCGCCAGTCTGGAAGACCGGGGCTTGCTGAAAATCGTTCGCCGCGGCGGGCTACGGAGGGGAGTGTCGAGCTACCGGGTTCGGCCGCTGGAAAGGGACTGAGACAAGGTGGCGTGGGTGCCACCATACAAGGTGACATTTCGCGTCCGTTATAGGTGGCGTGGGTGCCACCCATCCCATAAGGGACCATAAGAGCGGTCCCCTTGATGTCCGCTGGCGCGGACGGGGACCGCTCGAAAACAGAAAGGCAGTAGAACATCATGCCCACCGACGCCGCCTTGCTGGCGCAACTGCAAACGCTCTGGCAGGTCGTGCCGCCGCCGGGCCCAGAGGGCGCCCCGCCGCCGGCTGTCTCGACGGACCCGCCACCAGAACCGCCCGTAAGCGAACAAGGCGAAGTCGCCGACGTGTACCAGGACGAAGGCATTTATCTCTGGCCGGACGAACCGACCGCCGCCGATCTTGGCCCGTTCGCTTTGCTCGACGATACCGACGGGGAGTATTTGTTGGGCCGGCATCGCTACCCGGAACCGTGCGGATTCTGTGGGGGACGCTGCTGGCACAACCCGAATTGCGTGGCGTTGTGCGATGAATGGCTGATATCGATGCCGTTCGGCAAGCACAAAGGAAAGCCGGTTGCCAGTCTCGACCACGATTACTTGGCATGGCTGCTGAAATGCGGCATGGAACTGAACGCCGAGCTACGCCGCGAAATCGAGCGCGTGCTAGGAATCGAACAAGTCGCTTGACAGCGCGCACCGTTGACTTGACACTGTGAAGTGAGTATCATCTGAGTGTCTTGACACGCACTCAAACCAAAACGGAGAGCACGAAATGAGAGTTGCGCATAGTGAACCGTACAAAATTGATCAGACCTGCGAAATTCGCCTGGGGGTGGCATCTTGGGATGATGGCTCGAATAAGGCGAAATCCGTGAAATTCACCTGGTTCGACAAGAACGGCAAAGCGGCGCGTGGTGGTGAGTTTCCGGTGGAGGCCCTTCCTCAAGCGCTCGACTTTGCCATTCGGCAAGGATACGTGAAACTGTACTGACCCAACGAAAGGCGAAGTGACCTATGGGCACCGTCTACCGCAAGACCTTTACAAAGCCGCTGCCGGCTGGCGCGGAAATCATCGTCCGCAAAGGCGAGCGGTTGGCACGATGGAAGGATAGCAAGGGCAAGGCCCGCACGGCACCGATTGCCGGCGACCAGGCCGCCGAGCCGGGCCGTATCAGCGTGACCGCCGGCACGTACACCGCGAAGTATCGCGACGGCAACGGGCTGGTCGTGGAAATCTCGACCGGCTGCCGCGACCAGGACGCCGCCCGCAAAGTGCTGGGCGAATTGGAACGGCGGGCCGAACTGGTCAAGGCCGGGGTGGTGACCGCGGCCGAAAACGCCGTGGCCGATCACCAGGGCACGCCGCTGCCCGATCACTTCACCGCGTACCTTGGCCATTTGAAGGCGAAGGGAGTGCATCGAACGCGCATCGCCAACGCACGGGGCCGGCTCAACAAGATTGCCGCCGACTGTTCCGCAGCCAAGCTGGCCCACTTGTCGGCCACGATGTTGGAACGTTGGCTGCATTCCGTTGCCGAAGCCGGAATGTCGGCGCCGACCCGCAACGAGTATCGGGCTGAAATCGTCGTGTTCGGAAACTGGTGCGTCCGCACGGGCCGCCTTACCTCGAATCCGCTCGACGCCGTGGCGCGGGCTGACGCCAACGCCGATTGCCGCCGGCAACGTCGATCGCTCACCGAAGCGGAGTTGCTGCGATTGCTCGACGTGGCCCGCCGGCGACCGCTCGTTGAGGCAATGACGGTTCGCCGCGGAAAGCGAAAGGGCCAGCTTGCCGCCAACGTTCGCGACGACGTGCGGGAGCAACTTGAACGGCTGGGCCGCGAACGTGCGTTGATCTATAAAACGCTGGTGCTCACCGGGCTGCGCCGCGGCGAGTTGGCTTCGCTCGCTGTGAGCCAGCTTGACCTCGACGGGCCGTTGCCGTCGATCGTGCTCGACGCGGCCGACGAAAAGAACCGGGCCGGCTCGACGCTGCCCCTCAGAGGCGACCTTGCCGCCGACCTGGCCTTGTGGGTCAAGGAACTGAACCAACGCCATAGCGGCGATTCTGGCGCGTTTGCGCCGCGGATATTCACGGGTCCGGTGCCGCTTGTCGGCTCGATATGGTGCGCCCAGCCGGACCCCAACATTCAATCGAGCGGCGCGGAAAGCCGGCTGCCGGCCGATGCGCCGCTGTTCACGGTCCCGAAAGCGCTGGTCAAAATTCTCGACCGCGACTTGAAAATGGCCGGCATCGCCAAGCGCGATGAACGTGGCCGGACGATCGACGTACACGCCATGCGGCACACGTTCGGCACGCTGCTGTCGAAAGGCGGGGTTGCCCCGCGGACCGCGCAGGCCGCCATGCGGCATTCGACGATCGACTTGACCATGAACACCTACACCGACCCGAAGTTGCTCGACGTGGCCGGCGCCCTCGACGCTCTGCCGGCGTTGCCCCTCGACGGTACGCCCGCCGATAGGCAAGAGCAACGGGCAACGGGGACCGATGACCTTCGCGTATCGGGCTTGCACCAGCTTGCACCGCTGCTTGCACCAAAATCTGGCCAACGTGGTGCAAGCGAGGCATTCGCTGTCAAAATGGCAGCCGACGACCGCAAACGCAACTTGCCGGCCGGCGACGACGCAACTGCTTGTGGCGTCAAACAAAAGCACCCGCTGACAACGGCTGTCAACGGGTGCTTGGCAGTGGAGCGGAAGGGAGTCGAACCCTCGACCTTCGCATTGCGAACGCGACGCTCTCCCAACTGAGCTACCGCCCCGAAAAAGGACAGAATCGTCCCCATCCAGGTTCACCTTGATTTTAGGATGGCTGGGCCGGGCTGTCAAAGCCGACTGGGTCAAAGGGCCAAAGCCGCCTCCCGCCCTCTGGCCCGACCGTGTAGAATAGGAATTGAACTGTCATTGCTTTGGGCATTCGGGGGCGAACTGGGTTCGACCGGACAGCTTGAAGCGCAGGTGGCGTGCCGTGGTTGGTCAGTTGGCCACGTTAAAAGCTGACCAAATATCTTCAATTGCCGAAGATAGCTACGCTTTGGCTGCCTAACTAATGGCATCCCCGGCTGCGGATCTTTGTCGGAGAGGTCCAAAAGCCGGTCACTAATTCCGAATCGCTCCGGGTCAACGTTGGGTACGCCCGGAGTTAAAAGCTGTACTCGACTAGCCTGCTTGGCACCCTGTCGATCGGGGGCTGAAAGGCGAAATGCGGAAATAGCTCGACTACGCACGTAGAAGCAGGCGTGGAAATGTTTCGGGACGCGGGTTCGATTCCCGCCGCCTCCACTGAATAGAGCCTTGCGAGAAATCGCAAGGCTCTTTCTCGCAGGCCGATTTGAGTTGGCGCAGCAACTCGGGCAGATCGTTGCCTTCGACCGATAGCCCCCGCAAGGCTGTCACCACCTTTCCCTTCCTCCGCTTTTCGACCGCCAATCGCACCGTTTGCGATTCCGGCGGAAATCGCGGAGGCGGACAGGTACATTCCTCTTCCAGCGCCCCACAGCGTTCACAGCGCGGCGGACGATCGAACGGCGTTCCCTCGAAGAGCCGCATAGCTCAGCCCATCACTCCCTTTGCGCCCAAACTCGCACGTCGCCGTACTCGTCAAGCTCGATGTGGATGACGTTCGGGCAGCAGCACACCGGACAATCCTCCACGTACTCCTGCTCGTCGCCCGCGGAGATGTCGATCGGTACGACGATCTCCTCACCACAGGACTCGCAGACGTAGCTGGCTTCGTCCTTCATGCGTCTCTTAACTCCAGTTGCTCACGGCTTCTCCGTAAACCGTCACCACCACCTTCCGGTCCCGCGGCCGAACGTCGCACTCAAGATGGAAGACCCGCTGCCAGGTGCCCAGCACGAGTTTACCTTCGCTGATCGGAATGACGAGCCGCCACGCTGGATCGGCCTGACTGCTTTTGGCTTGCTTGGCGGTTCTGCCAACGAGAAGGTCTCGCAGTTCGGCTACTTGGCGCTGCAGCTCACGAAGTTGAGCGGACAGGTCAATCTCGTTCAAAGAGTCGTGGCGCATAAAAAGCCGCCACAGGCGGGGCAGGTACCTGGGCGGCCTTGATTCAGCCTTTCGGCTGGGTCGCCCATAAAGATACCACGGGTTGCTGCCGCATCAACGACGGTGGCTCGCGAAGGTGCCTGAACGCTCGTGGCAAGCCGGGAATTTCAGCCGTCCGCTTGCTGGGCGACACGATTGCGATGTGTGCAAAACTTGTCGATGGTGCTGCTCAATCGGAGGTCCACGCCGTCGAACCTGGCTACGGCCGCTACGCCTGCACCCGATAGCCCGCCGCCCGCTCCGGCGGCGGCAAATCCGGCCGCACGGTCGCCTGCCTCACGAACGTAACGCGGCCCGCCGACAGCAGCCTGAAATGTGCCCGCCGCTGGTGCTGGTATCGTAACGGCCCATGTATGCTGCCGTTGGCATCGCCATGCCCTTCGGGCCGGCTCAGATGGAGCACTCGCTCATGCTGGCCGATGTGCCAGCCCACCTTGCCCCGTCGCTTCGCCTTTTCGACCAGACGCTCGGCCGCGGCCGAATCGCGTTTCCGGGCGTCCAGGTAGCGGGCCAGGTCTTTGCTCAGCACCTCCGGCTCGATCAGCCGGTCGGCACCGGTTGCCAGGAAGCAAACCGAGACGACCACCCGCAAACAATCCGCTTGCAGCTCACGCGGGACGTGGAGCCCTGGGGGATTCTGACGTGGCAGCCGGTCAAACGCCTCTTCGATCGCGATGCCCGGCACGCAGTCGAGCTGGCAGAACGTGAGCACAGGCCAGCCGTCGTGCAGTTCGCCGACGTCGATCCACAAGAACATGCGGCGCTCGCCGGCGTCGTTCTCGCCGTCATTGACCAGGATCGAGCGGACCACGTGCTCGTCATCGACCCGTAGCGGATTATCCTGCATCGGGAACCGCACCAGGAACGCGGGGGACGGCAATCGCAGGTAATCGACAGGCACGTCGATGCCGACGCCGGCCAAGAGCGGGATGATGGCTGGCCAAAGCTTGTAGTAGGGCCGGCCGGCGAGCGACCAGTTCAGTTCCGACTGGTAGCGGTTGAACTCGACGGCCATGCCCTGCACGCCACGGGTACGTTCGACGTAAGCGGCAGCCTGAAGTTGCCGGTAGAAGGCGGCGGGCGTATCGTTGGTCAACCCGGCCCGGCGAGTGAGGTCATGCGTCGTGGCGTAGTCGTAGAAGTCCATGTGGGGGACGCGTTGTCAGCACAGGAAACCACCTCGCTCAGTATCGCCCATCCAGTTGGCCGCCGCAACAATTTTGTCGTCCTGTCCATGACGCCGCGATTAGGTTCTGGAAAGGCGTCTGGAAGCCGTTTACGCTACTCGGATGGCGACCGCACCTCCGATCAGGCCGAAACGTCGCCCGCGACGACTTTGGGGGAAACCTAAGCCTGACCTGACAATAGCCCAGATACTGGGTTGGGCAGATGCCTTCCACAAACGCCGGGGCCGCTGGCGAGACCTGACGCCTCTCGGGCGAATCGGCCGCAGTGAAGACGTCGCTGATGCGGTGTTGTTCCTGCTGTCGGAGCAATCGAGCTTCATCACTGGGCAGACGCTGGTCGTCTGCGGCGGGCGAGTGATGTTGCCGTGAGTGCGGCCCTCATTCAATGTTCCTTTTGGTAAACAATCCGGCCCGCCACGACGGTGATGGTGACCCTGGCCTCTGCGATTCTTGATCGCTCCTCCTCCGCCAAGATGTCGCGGGACAGCACGACCAGATCGGCGAGCTTGCCGGGCGCGATCGAACCTGACCGCTCTTCAGAGAAATTGGCATAGGCGGCGTCCAGTGTGTAGGCGCGGACCGCCTCGGCCGCGGTGATGCGCTGCTCGGGGAACCAGCCGTCCGGATGATTGCCGTCGAGCAACGCGAAGCACTCCGCCAGGGCGAGGGTCCGGTTGCCGTCGAGGATGAGCAGACACACCAGGTCTATTTCATCGTCGATAAGGCGACGTTGGAGGTGCTTCGAAAGGAGCAAGACATGGCGGCAATCCGCGAAGGGCTGGCGGACGTGCAAGCGGGCCGCGTAACGCCCGTCGGCGATTCGATCGCGCGCATTCGGCAACAGCTTGGGCTGCCACAGCGGGCGCGATGACGTACACCGTCGTTAATACGCGACGCCCAACGCACCGAATCATCTTCACGGTGGCCGACGACGTGGTTCTCGTGCTGGCCGTGCGCCACGTGGCGCAAGACGAGCTTCAACCCGACGACCTCACCTGCCCCGGATCAATTTCGGGGTGGGGCCAGAGGCCCCAGTTTCCACCCCCCGGCCCTTTACACGGGAAAAACGTGGATTAAACTGATTGTCGCTTTAGCGGCAACAGCGTTCTTGTTGTGTGGTTCGCGGGCGAAAGGCGCGCCCGTGAAAAAAGCAAGGGCGTAGTCCCCAAGGTCCGGTGCGTTCGCGGC
>DATLUO010000217.1 GCA_035533075.1 Pirellulales bacterium
ACGAGCTCTCCCGCCAGGTTAAATTGCCATCGCCAAACGGGTCCGGGTGTCGTGCCGCCGTCGGGCGAAGGGTCGTCCTCCTCCGTCCGCTCGTTCAGGTTATTGTATTTGTAGATGTACGTCTGTCCCATCGCCGTCGTGTAACTGACGAGATTGCCGTCGGGATCGTAGGACCAGAGCAGGACCGCTTGCGGAGCAAGCGGGCTACTGGGCGGCTCGATTTCCTCGACCTTTTCGCCAAAACTGTTGTAGACGAGTTGCACCGTTTGCCCGAGCGCGTTCGTTTCGCTAAGCACTTGCCCGTCTGGCGAATAGGTGTAGCTGGTGGTGGGCCGGGCCGCGCCCGGCGTGGGGGCCGGCCCGGTCGTGCTCAGCAGGTTGCCGTTGGAATCGAAGACGTTGTCGGTTTCGTTGTCCGCGGCGTCGAACTGCTGGATGGGATCGCCGGAGGGGCTGTAGACGACCGAGGTCACCGGGCCTGTGGCCGTCGCGCGGTTGAAGGTCTGGTTGTTGCTGCCGTCGGCCGGATTCGCGTCTTGCTCGGCGGTCTGGCGGTTGTCGGCATCGACCTGAAAAGCCGTGGTGCGGCCCATGGGATCGATGGTTTCGACGAGATTGCCCGCCGGATCGTACACGTATTGGGTGGTGGTGTAGTTGCTGCCGCCGGTCGGGTCGGGGCCTTCGACCTTGAGCAGCTTGGGCCCGTCGTCTTCTTCGACGCCGCTTTCGTCCCAAACGTAATACGTCGCGCGCCGCATCGGATCGATCGTTTCCACGACCTGGCCTCGCGCGTCGAAAACGGTCTGCGTCGTGGGCCGCACGCTGGGATTGCTGGGGTCGGGCGGCGGATCGAGCTGCTCGATGGTGCGGCCCATGCCGTCGACCACGAAATTCGTCGTTCGGCCGAGTTCGTCAGTCTCGGAAGTGAGATCATCCGCTGACGCAGTGGGATCGTCCGTCGACGGCCCGTAGCCATATTCGACGCTGGCCTGGTCGGCCGTGCCCACGGCGTAGGTCACCTGGCTGACCAGCGCGTGGGCCGTGTATTGGTAGGTCGTTTCGATGCCGCGCGGGTCCGTCATCGTCGCCGCCAGGCCGGCCGGAGGCTGGCCCTGCTGCGTTGGCACGGGCGTATACGTGTAGGTCGCCACGCGGTTGGTGTCGCCGCCCGTTCCGACTTGCGTCACCGTGAGCACGTTGCCGTTGTTCGAGTCGAGTGTGTAGTCGGTCTCGCGGCCCGCCCGATCGACGTGCTTGGTCGGTTCGTGCCATTTCGGGTCGTAGGTCCAGGTTTCCTTCGTGCCGTCCGGATAATCGGTTTCGAGCAGGTCGCCCATGGTGTTATAGACGTTGGTGGTCACCAGGGGCTGGCCGCCCGTGGTGAGTGGCGGCGCGGTGATCTGCACGGCTTCACCCTCGACGTTGTAGACAGTGCTGGTAGTCTCGCCCAGCGGCGTGGTTTCACTGGCGTGTTTGCCGAAATATCCGGGCACGAACGTGCTGGTCTGGCCGTCTTCGTTGGTCTGGCTGCCGACGAGCTGGGAGGCGTAGACCAGCGGAGCGGGGTTGGTTTGCGTGCCGCGGCCGGCGGCCACCAGCGCCTGGCCCAGCGGGGCGTCGAGCTCGGTCGTCGAGCCGTCGGCGGCCGCGGTTTGAGTCAGCTCGCGGAACGCGTTGTAGGCAAGCTGCGTGGTGCCTCCCGAATTGGTGATGGAGGTCATTTCGCCGCTGGTCGAATCGTAGCCGAAGGTCGTGACGCTTGGCGACTCGCCGTTTCCTGGGTCCGGCATGGCCAATTGGGTCACGCGCCCGGCCGAATCGTGCGTGAGCGTGACCGTGCGGCCCGCGAAATCCGTGACGCTGGAGAGCAGGCCGTTGGTATACGCGAAGGTCGTGGTGCGGCCCGCGCTGTCGGTAATCGTGAGCGGGTTGCCGCTGGCGTCCGAGGTGACGCTGGTCACGTTGCCGGCGCGGTCGGTGACGCTGGTCAGGATGCCGGCGGCGGTGAACTGGCTCACGTTCTGGTACTTATCGGTGAGCGTAAATCCGCCGCTGCCGTTCTCGACGAGGGTCGAAAAGCCGGGTTCGCCGGCGGGGCGGGTGTAGCTGAGGTCGTGGTTTTGGGTGAAGAAGTAGAGGTTCCCGGCGCCGTCGCTGAGGGTCACGCCGCCGACTTGCGGCCAGAGGCGCGGCAGCCCGCGCAGCGTCCAGCCCGCGCCGGCGGTCGAGCCGTCGAGATTCTCGACATTCTGCTGGC
This sequence comes from Pirellulales bacterium, assembly GCA_035533075.1. Classification (NCBI taxonomy): domain Bacteria; kingdom Pseudomonadati; phylum Planctomycetota; class Planctomycetia; order Pirellulales; species Pirellulales bacterium. The sequence goes on from DATLUO010000217.1 coordinate 2,258, forward strand.
CCGTGTAGGCGCGCACGACGGTGCTGCCGTCGGGGTAGACCTCGGTAATGGTCATGGTGAAAGGGTAGACGCCCGTGGGCAACGCGCCGGCGTCGACTTGGGCGGAGAAGACGACGGCCTCTCCGGCGGTGTAGCCGGCCGGGCTGTAGTAGACCGGCCCGCCGGCGATGCCGCCCAGCCGATGCTCACGGCGAGGACTTCTGGTCCAGCCAGCTTGCCGCGGGCCAGTCGCTGAGTCAGGCGGCCCAAGGCATTGGGGGCAGCCAGGAGAACAACACGCAGCTCATCAACGACGACTATTTCCACTATCTGGGTCGCCCCGCCGACGCCGGCGGATTAAGCTATTGGCTGGCCCAATTCGCCGCCGGCAAGACCAACGAAGACGTGGTCGCCGGCTTCACCGGCTCGGCCGAATACTACCAACAGCACACGAAATAGCGCCGCGTCCGACCACACCAGGAGACCCAACCATGCTACGCCGAACAGCACGCCCAGTTCCCTCCCGCCGCCGCCCAACGCTTCGCCCGGTGCCGCGTCGTTCACGCCGCCGCTTGCGGCTTGACTCTCTGGAAGCTCGCACGCTCTTGTCGGCCAGCGGCGCGCTTTCCACGGCGACCGCATCGAGCGAGCCAACCTGGGTCAGTCAAGGACCCGGACCCGAAACCGGCGGCGTTGCCGAGGGGACGTTTGACACGGGCGGCTCGGCCGCGAACCCCGACAACCCGGTCGCCGGCGCGATCGATGCCATTGCGATCGATCCCGTCCCGGCCGACGGCAGCGTGGTCTACGTGGGGGCGGTCGGTGGCGGCGTTTGGAAAACGAGCGACGCCAACGATGCCACGCCGCAGTGGACGCCGTTGAGCGACAGCCTCCCCTCGCTTGCCATCAGCGCTTTGGCGGTCGATCCCCACGATCCAACCGGTCAGACGCTTTACGCCGGTACGGGCAGCGTGAGCGCTGCCAGGGACGTGTTCTTCGCGACCGCCAACGGACCCGCACCCTACGGCGCCGCCGGCATCTACAAAACGACCGATGGCGGCGCCACCTGGACCGTGCTCAATCAAGACGCCGCCGGCGACGACGTGCTCGGTGGCAAAACGGTCGTGGCCATCGCCTTCGCGACAAACCCCGCCAATGGAAGCAAAACCGTCTTGGCGGCAACCATCACGACGAGCGGCAACGGCGGTCTGTATCACAGCAGTGACGGAGGCGCCACCTGGAGCGAGGTGACGCCGGCCGACGGCCTGCCCGCGGGTAACGTGACCAGCGTCGTAAGCGATCCGGCGGATGCTTCAATCGCCTACGCCGCAGTGCGGGGGCAAGGCGTTTTTCGCAGCGACGACGGCGGACAAACCTGGGCCGCGACCACGAATTCGGATCTCGACATCAACAGCGGCCAAGCCAGCGTGCGGCTGGCCATTGCCGGCCACGCGGTCTTCGCGGCCGTACTTTCCAGCGGCCCGGCGTTCGGTTCTGCGGAGTTCAACGGCGGCCAGCTTCTCCAGCTTGCACGCTCCGGCGATCAGGGCGACACGTGGGTGAGCATGAATTTGCCGCAAGACGCCAACGGCGTGGGGCTCTATCCGACGAACGCCGCGTTCTATTTCTCGATGATGGCCGATCCGAACGATGCTGGCGGAGACACCGTCTTCGTCGGCGGGAGCTTCGCGCCCCAATTCCCCTATTGGGGACGCCACTTCCGCGGCGTGTTTTCATCGACCGCCCCGGCCATGAACAACACGCAGTGGCAGAACCTGGACGGCGCGAATGCGAACAACACGGCGACTCACGCCAACTCACGCGCCATGGTGTTTGACACGGCCCAGAACACCGTACTTGAGGCCGACGAAGGAGGAATCTACAAGCTGCACGATCCGGCCAACGCGAACAACGCGCGGCAATGGTCGGTGATGAACGGCAATCTGCAGGTCGCCGAGTTTCTTAGCGTCGCCTACGACGAGCGCGCCGGCGTCGTCGTGGGTGGCAGCCAGGACGTGGGGGCGGGCACGCAATCGGCCCCCGGCAGCCAAACCTGGAACCAGTTGCCCAGCAATCTTGTCAGCAACGGCTATGTCGTCGCGGTGGACAACAGCGGGCCGGGAGACGTGCGCTACTTCACCTCGCATTCCATGAGCACCGTATGGCGCGTTTCTTACAACGCCTCGAATCAGCCGGTCCTGCCGGCCGAGCAGGTCAATCTGGCCGCGGCCGGCACGCCGACCGTCGCGGGCAGCGGCGTCTTGGCCGCCGACTGGGGGAGCATCGGGCCGTTTCCGCTGGTGCTGAACAGCGTCGATCCGTCGCGAATGCTGCTCGGCTACCACGGGCTGTATGAGAGCCTCGCCACCGATGCCAGCGGAAACCCGGCCCTCACCGGCGACGTCGTGCAAAACGTCACGCCGGCCGCGATGAAGGGCACCGTGACGGCGCTGGCCTACGGCGGGCGCTCCGCCAGCGGCGACAATCCCGATGTCGCCTTTGTCGGCACTTCCAGCGGGCAGCTTTTTGTCCGCACCGCTGCGGGCGGCCCGTTTACGCCGGTCACCGCCTACTCCGGCGGCGCGGTGCGCAGTATCGTACTTCTGCCCGACGATTGGCAGACGGCCTACGTCATGGACGACGCCAATCTCTACAAGATCACCATCGCGGGGCAGAACGCCGCCTCGGCGAGCATCGCCGTCACGGGCAACCTGGGGCAATTGACTTCTGATTTCGGCTCGCTGGCGGTCTACTCGCCGACGCACACGCCGGGGGACGAAGTGGTGCTGGTGGGAGCGGTGGACGGCGTTTACCGAACGCTCGACCCCAACGACGGCGCGAATGCCGTTTGGGCCCCCTACGGACGATCACTGCCGCACGTCCCGGTGAGCGATTTGCACTACGACGCCACGTCCGACCTGCTGCTGGCGGGCACGGCCGGCCGTGGCGCTTGGACGGTGGCCGACGCCAGCCAGACGCTGTTGCCCGCCCTCCAGGCCGTTGGCGGGTTTACGCTTGGCGCGACGGAAGGCGTCGCCGCGGCGGCCCAGACCGTCGCCACCTTCGCCGACCCGGCCGGTCTCCAACCGTTGGACCAGTACACGGCGACCATCGACTGGGGCGACGGCAGTTCGACCTCGGCGGGCACGGTCAGCTTCGATAGCGCCAGTCAGGTCTTCAGCGTGACGGCCGGCCACATCTATACCGAAGACGGCACCGATGCGATTCACGTGGTGATTGAACGCGGCATTGCGTCATCCGTCACGGCGACAAGCACGGCGGTCGTCAGCGAGTCACCCGTTACCGGTAGCGGCGCCACGCTCACCGGCACGCCGTCCGCGGAGTTGAGCGCGGCGGTCGTCGCCACGTTTAGTCATGGCACTGGAGTTGAGCCGGCTTCGGCGTTCACCGCCAGCATCGATTGGGGCGACGGCGCCACGGCGGCCGGCACCGTTTTCGAGTCGGCCGGCTCGTACAGCGTGCTGGGCTCGCACGCTTATGTCGCCGCCGGCCAATACGGAATGGAGGTCACGATCAGCGACGACCGGCGAGCAACCCTGCTGGCCGGCAGTGCGGTCATCGGCACGCCGCACCAACTCTATGTAACCGCCGTTTACCACGACGTGCTCGGCCGCGCGCCTGACGCGGGCGGTCTCACCTATTGGTCGAACTTGCTCGACTCCGGCGCCGCCATCAGCAGTGTGGCCGAGGCCATCGCCCACAGCGACGAATACTACGCCAACTTCGTCATCAAGCCCACCTACCTGAAACTTTTGGGCCGGCCGGCCGACGCGGCCGGCGTGACCTATTGGACCGGTCAGATGGATGCGGGTGTCACCGATCAAGAGCTGGAGGCCGATCTCGTCTCGTCCGCGGAGTTTTACAACAACGCCGGCGGCACCAACCTCGCTTGGATCGACGCGGTCTACAAGCTCTTATTGGGCCGCCCGGCCGACGCCAACGGCGAGAGCTTCTGGACCAGCCAGTTCGCCGCCGGCCTGACGCTGAATGGCGCGGCCCAAGGCATCGCGGGCAGCCAAGAGAACAATACGCAGCTCATCAACGACGACTATTTCCACTATCTGGGCCGGCCCGCCGACACCGGCGGATTAAACTATTGGCTGGCCCAATTCGCCGCCGGCAAGACCAACGAAGACGTGATCGCCGGCTTCACCGGCTCGGCGGAATACTACCAAGAGCATTCCGCACCGTCATAAGAGAAAGGGAGCACGAATGTCGAGATGTTCCCCGATTATCTCGATTCGGCGAACACCGACGGCAAGGCGTTCTTTTGGTATGGGCCGGCCCTGTCGCGGCGACGCCCGCCATCTACGGTTAGTGGTTAGTGGTTGGCAGAGGGTCAGCCGTGCCTAAGAATTGGGCAGCGGCGTCGGGCGGCCGCCGGTGCCGATCGGCTGACGCAAATTTGCGTCAGCCGATGAAACACGGCGTTTTTGCCCATCGGTTGGCCTGATAGAGGTTTTTTGGCGGCTGCTCAAATGATGTGCATAGTGGTCATCTGACTGCATATTCTTTGAGCAACCCAAGCCAGTCGCGAGAGAAAACAAAGGATGTCTTGGTTCCGAGCAGATGCCGCCGGAAGTCCGCGCCGGAAACATACCACCGCGGAACTACGAGATGATGAAATCCCTCGGGTTTGTCCCGTTAGTGCAAATTTGCACGAACGAGGCGGAAGGGGATCCATCACGACGGAGCGTGACGCCCGTCCCGGCGCGCCGGGACGCGAAGCATGGCCAAGCCAGTTGGCGCGTAAAATACAGTAAGCGACGGACAAGTAAACAGTGGCAGGCGGCGCGCGGCGCCGGCGAGGGTCTTTGACAATTCGGTAAATCCATGCGGCGGGCGAGCTGCCGAAGGCCAAGCGGCCGGCAAAAAAAACCAGGAAAGCGGCGGTTAAGGAGAAGCCGAAGAAGTAATCCACTGCCGCTCGAAAGCCTCGATCTCGTCCAGCAATTGCTGCCGCAACGTGCCGAGCCGCTCTTCGTCGAGCAACTTTTGCCCTTGCTGGTCGGTGACGTAAAACACGTCGACCACCTGGTCGAGATAGGTGCCGATCTTGGCCACGCCCACCGAAAGCCCCTTCTCGAACAGCGAACGCGTGATCGTATAGAGCAGGCCGGCGCGGTCGTGGGCGAAAATGTCGATGATCGTGAACCGGTCGGAAGTATGGTTGTCGATTCGCACCTGCGTCGGAAGCCGCGGCAGCACGGCCTGCCGGCGGTCGGCGGCGGGCCGCCAGAGGCGTCGGAAGGTGGGCGGTTTCGGACTGTCGCACAACGCCGCTTTCAAGGCCGAAGTGACCTCGTCGGTCCGCTCGCGCGGCGGAGGGCCGCTAAAATCGGGGTCGTGTACATAGAAGCGGTCGAAAATCAGCCCTTCGGCCAAGGTATAAATCTCGGCCGCCAGAATTTGCAAGCCGCGCCCCGTGAGCGCGCCGGTGAGCTTGTGGAACACGCCCGGCGTAATGGCTTCGTAGGTGCCGATCTTGTATTCAACCGCTCCGCGGTCGGGTTGATAGCGGCCCAGCGCGATCACCCCGCCCGGTCGCAGGCGGCGGAGCTGCGCCAGTTCGTGGGCCGCCTCGTCGGGCGACGTGGAACCCAGATACGAGGCCGGCAAGGCCGCAAGCTGTCGTTCGAACCAGGCGCTGTCGTCGGCCGGCAGACGGTCCAGGATCTTGCGGCGGCACTCTTCCAGGTAATCGGGAAGGTTCATCGCCGGCGCGTCGCCCGCCAGGTGTTGCATGGCCCGGCGGTGCAGGTCGGCCAGCACGTCGATCTTCCAGGCGTTGAGCACGCCCTGGCCCACGGCGCTCAAGTCGGCCGCCGTCAGCACGAAAAGCATCTCCATCAATTCCGGCGAGCCGACCTCGACCGCGAAACGGACCACGAGCTGCTCGTCGTTGGTGTCGCGCCGAAAGGCCAGGTGCGACATCATCAAGTGCTTGTGGACCAGGAAGACGAGCTTTTCGCGGTCGTCGGGCGAGAGGTGCAGCCGCTGGGCGACCTGGCCCGCGATCTCCCGCCCCACGTCGCTATGGTCGCCCGGATAGCCTTTGCCCAGGTCGTGCAGCAGCAGCGCCAGGTGCAGCAGCCATTTGCGTTTGATGTGGCGGTAGACGTGGCCCAGGGGTCCCGCGTCGTTGCCGAAGTCGCTGGCGTGCTCCACGGCGCGAATGCAATGCTCATCGACCGTGTACTTGTGGTATTCGTTGAACTGCAGCAAGCAACGGGCATGATCGAAGGCCGGAATGAGTTTTTCCAGCACGCGCATTTCGTGCAGGCCGCGGAGGATGCCGCCCAATCTTGCCGGTTGGTTGAGCAGGGCGATGAACCGCTCGCTGGCCTCGGCCGAAATCTCGTCGGGCAATTCCCGCGCGGCGGCGCGGATGGCCTCGCACGTGGCGTGCTCGATCGGCTTGTTATAAAGGTTGGCGATCACCGCCAGGTGCAGGATGCGCGTGAGGTCGGTTTTCAGCGCCGCCAGCCCACGGGCATTGGCCTGAATCTGCCACGGGCCGACGCGGAACTCCCCGTCGAACTGGTGGCTGACCAACGGCGCCAACAGCTCGCTCCACCGCGGCCCGCGAGTGGTGGCGGCCATAAACCGCATCACCACCTGGCTCACGCCTTCCGTCAGCCGGAAGTATTCGCGCATGAACTGTTCGACCGGCAGCAGGCCGTCGTCGCCGCGGTATTGGTACGATTCGGCCAGTCGAAGCTGCTCGGTGCGGTCGAGTAGATCGTTGGCTTTACCGGCATGAAAGTGCATTTCGTTGCGCAGGTGCAGCAGGAATTCCTTTGCCCGCGCCAGCGAAGCGACGTCTTCGGCGGCGAGCGCGCCGAGGGCCGACAGGGGCCCGAAATCGGGCGTGCCGTGTCGGGCGAACGCCATCCAGCGCAGAAACTGAATATCGCGCAGTCCGCCCCGCGAGCGTTTGACGTTCGGCTCCAGCAGGTAGACGGTCTCGCCGTATTGCAGACGCTCGTCGGTGCGCGACTTATCGACCAGGGCCACGATGGCGGCGGCGGCGCGGCGCGACCGCTTCTGAAACTCCACGGCAAAATCGCTGAACAGCCGCACGCTGCCGGCCAGCAGCCGCGACTCGACCAGGGATGTCCAAATGATGGGGTCTTTTCGGGCCAGCCGCCAGGCTTCGGCGGGCGTCCGCACGCTTTGCCCGACGGTCAGACCGAGGTCGAAGACATCGCGCAGCATCCGCTGGGCCAGGGGCGCGACCTCCGCCCGCGCCGCCTTATCGACGAGCAACATCAGATCGACGTCGGAATAAGGCGCGACGTCGCGGCGGCCGTAACCTCCGTGGGGCACCAGGGCCATGCGGGCCGCGAGTCCTTCGGGGCCGGCCTGGCCCAGGTCTTCCAGCGCCACCTGAAACAGTTCCAGGATCAGTTGGTCGAACAGGTCGCTGAGCGCGGCGCCGATTTCGCTGCCGCTGGCGCCCTGTTGGTGCCGCCGTTTGAGTTCCTCGCGACCCTCGGCCAGAAGCCGTTTGGCCTCGCGTAGATGGGGCCGCAATCCGGGGGCAATGCTCATGCCGTCAACTTATCGCGCCGTGCCAGCGCGCGGCTAGCCCGCTGCTTGGCAAGGCGGCCAGGCGTAGGCTAGAATTCGTTTGCGAAGCCGCGCCGGAGGGTAAGCGAATGGCTAGCGGTCACACTGGAAATGTGATGCCCCGCAAGGGGTTGTGGGTTCGATTCCCATGCCCTCCGCTCTAAAAAATGGAGAAACATAATGACAACCGAAGCCAAATTCCCCTTCCAGCACGCCGCCGGCGGCGGCACGTCGAATCGCGACTGGTGGCCAAACCAGTTGAAGATCGAGCTCCTGCACCAGCATTCCTCCAAGTCCAATCCGATGGGCGAGGACTTCGACTACGCCCAAGAGTTCAAGACCCTCGATCTGGCGGCGGTGAAGAAGGATCTGGCGGCCCTGATGACCGATTCGCAGGACTGGTGGCCAGCCGACTTCGGCCACTACGGCCCCCTGTTCATTCGCATGGCGTGGCACAGCTCCGGCACCTACCGCACCGGCGACGGCCGCGGCGGCGGGGGCAGGGGCCAGCAGCGCTTCGCGCCGCTCAACAGTTGGCCGGACAACGTCAGCTTGGACAAGGCGCGCCGGCTCCTTTGGCCGATCAAGCAGAAGTATGGCCGCAAAATTTCCTGGGCCGACCTGATCATCCTGGCCGGCAACGTCGCGCTGGAAAGCATGGGATTCAAGACCTTCGGTTTCGGCGGCGGTCGCGAAGACGTCTGGGAGCCCGATCAGGACGTCTATTGGGGCGCCGAGACGACCTGGCTGGCTGACAAACGCTACACCGGCGACCGCGATCTCGAAAACCCGCTCGCGGCCGTGCAAATGGGGCTGATTTACGTCAACCCGGAGGGCCCGAACGGCAACCCCGATCCGGTCGCCGCGGCACGGGATATCCGCGAGACCTTCGCCCGCATGGCGATGGACGACGAGGAGACGGTGGCCCTCATCGCCGGCGGCCATACCTTCGGCAAAACCCACGGAGCCGCCCTCGCTTCGCATTGTGGGCCTGACGCGGAAGCGGCCGGCCTCGAAGAAATGGGCCTGGGCTGGAAGAACAGCTTCGGCACCGGCAAGGGCGCAGACGCGATCACCAGCGGCCTGGAAGTCACCTGGAGCACCACGCCCACGAAGTGGAGCAACAACTTTCTCGAGAACCTGTTCAACTACGAATGGGAACTGACGAAGAGCCCGGCCGGCGCGAATCAGTGGCGGCCGAAGAATGGCGCCGGTGCCGGCACGGTGCCGCATGCCTTCGACAAGTCCAAGCGGATCGCGCCCTCGATGCTGACCACCGACCTCGCGCTGCGGTTCGACCCGGCCTACGAAAAAATCTCGCGGCGTTTCAAGGACAATCCGGATCAGCTCGCCGACGCCTTCGCCCGGGCCTGGTTCAAGCTGACGCACCGCGACATGGGCCCGCGGGCACGTTATCTCGGCCCCGAGGTTCCCGCCGAAAAACTGATCTGGCAGGATCCCATCCCCGCGGTCAATCACAAATTGATCGATGCCCAGGACATCGCCTCGTTGAAGGGCAAAATCCTGGCCTCCGGTCTGTCTGTGTCGGAGTTGGTTTCCACCGCCTGGGCGTCGGCGTCCACGTTCCGTGGTTCCGACATGCGCGGCGGTGCGAACGGCGCCCGCATTCGCCTGACACCGCAGAAGGACTGGCAAGTCAACCAACCTGCCCAACTGGCGAAGGTGCTCAAGACTCTGGAGGGCATTCAGAGCGCGTTCAACGGAGCCCAGTCCGGCGGCAAGAAGGTTTCCCTGGCCGACCTGATCGTTTTGGCCGGCTGCGCGGGCGTCGAGCAAGCCGCCAAGAATGCCGGCCACCAGGTCGCGGTTCCCTTCACGCCGGGGCGCATGGACGCCTCGCAGGAGCAAACCGAGGTGGCCTCGTTCGACGTGCTCGAACCCATCGCGGACGGCTTCCGCAATTACCTCAAGGGCAAATACAGCGTACCGGCCGAAGCGCTGCTGATCGATCAGGCACAACAACTGACCCTGACCGCGCCCGAAATGACGGCGCTCGTGGGCGGCATGCGGGTCCTGAAGACCAACTTCGCCGCGGCGCAGCACGGTGTCTTCACCAAGCGACCGGAGGCCCTGACCAACGATTTCTTCGTGAATCTGCTCGACATGGGCACCCAGTGGAAGCCCGTCTCGAAAGACGCGGACGTGTTCGAAGGCCGCGATCGCAAAACGGGCGTCCCGAAGTGGACCGCCACGCGTGTCGACCTCGTCTTTGGTTCGAACTCCCAACTCCGCGCCCTGGCTGAAGTGTACGGAAGCTCCGACGCGGAGCGGAAGTTCGTCGACGATTTCGTCGCGGCCTGGAGCAAGGTGATGAACCTCGATCGTTTTGACGTGGCGAGGTCGTAGCAGGCATTAGGGCAGCGCGACGCTCAAGCGTCGCCGCGGGTCTTTGACAACTTACTGATGGACGCCTTCCGCGGAACCAGACGCCGGGCAGGTCGCGCAGCGCGCTGCGCGTCGAGCCGGACGCCGACGCAGATGGCAGCACGCACCACGTTAACCCAGCGGCGCTTTCCGCCGACCGGAAAACCTGTTTTCCGGCCGTGCGGCCAACTGACAACCGTTGTCAGTTCTCCGAAATGGGGTAAGCGAGCGAGGTCTGCTTCTCCGCGCTTTGAGTTGCGCGTCTTCGGGCGCGAGTTGCGCATCTTCGCAAAAACGCGGCGTTACGCACCAGAAACGGCGGCGATCGAGGCCCTCAGGCGCCGGTTGTCGCCGCGGGCGGAGCGGCGGCGGGCGGCTGTTTCGGTTTTTGCTGGGGCAGTTCGTCGGTGACCGTCGGCACCACCCAGACCTTCAACTCGGCTTCAATTTCGTGACCGAGATGGATGTTGACGGTGTACAACCCCAGTTCCTTCAGCGGCCCTTTGAGCCGCACCTGATCGGAAGTGACGGTGACCTCGCTCCGCTTCAGGGCGCTCACGATG
>DATLUO010000218.1 GCA_035533075.1 Pirellulales bacterium
TTGGCGGCACCGGCGGCCGCCTGCGAATGGCTGCTGCGCCGACATCGGCCGCGCTTTCGCTGGAGCCTGCGCATGATGCTGGCCGCCACGGCAGCGGCAGCGGCGCTCTGCGGTTGGTATGCCGCGGCGCGGAACACCGCCGACGACCAAGACGCTGTGATCGCCGCGAAAGGGAGCAAAGTCTGGCTGAAACGTTGGGGACCAAGCTGGCTCGACCTGGTCGGAGCCGAGCGTTATCGCCGGCGAATCGCGGGCGCAACGCTCGGCTTAACGGTGATTTCGCGCCACGCCGCCAAGTCGTCGGCCAAGGCCTGCAACTCGGGCCGAACCTGATAGAAGGGAACGCCGATGTTCAGGTCGCGCGAGCGGATCTCGCCGGCCCAGCGCCATACGTCGCCGAACATTTCGCGGTGCAGCTTGACCATCCAATTGACGTCGAAACGCGCTGTGCGGCGCGAGGGCCGTCCGGCAAGGTACTTCAATGTCGCCTTGAGAATGTTCTCGGCTTCCGCGGCGTTAAGTTGCGACCGTGTGGCGATGCCTTTGATCCGCAAGCCGGAGATGTCATCGATCGGCGTTGCGCCCGGCAGCGTGTTTTTACGCTTCGGGATCGACGGGAAACTCCACCGTGGGTCCCAGTTCCCGGGCACCGGGCAGATTCGGCACCTCCACCTTGTCCCACGGAATCCATGGGATCGGTTGCTGGGCGGCACGACAACGGAGCACCGTCTCCCGGAACCCCTCGATCACCTTGGCGACTGCCTCTTGCGAGGTAGCGCCCTGGGCGGCCACCTCGGGCAGCGCCAGGCAATACGCCGAATATCCGCCCTCCGCGAGCGGGTAAACGAGAATGTGGCACGAATAGGCTTCGCCAGGTTTGTAACAGCGCGGCTTCGATACCGTCACTGTGACGCCGTCCAGTTCTGGGTCGGTCATGGATTATCACCCTTCCGTTCGAGGACTCTCAGCCGATGAGAGCCGAGGATCTCGAGTTCGCCACCTTCTTCAACCAGCAGGTCCAGCACGTAACGGCCAACGTGAGGCGTCGGCAGCGGCTGAAACGGAACAACAACATCTATTATAGCCAGTGGATTGCCCCCGGTAACTCGAACCTCGAACTCCCCCAGCGTTCGGGCATCGAGAAGGGCCAAATGGCTCAGTGCCGCTTACCGGAAACCATGTCGGCCTTGTGCTCTCGTTCCACCCTTCGCGAATGCTGGCCGTAGACAAACACGCCGGAAAGCGAGACGATCGTGCCCGTGATAATCGCCGCCCCAGCAGTCGGTGCGCCTGAAAGAGCCACCCAGAGTCCAGCGCCTATGATGGCGAGAGATACAACGAATCCCAACCATAGACCGACCCATGACCGCCTTGAATCGCCTTTGACGACGGTGGATTCGAGGTCGATACGGTGCGCGCTCTGCTTCTCCGCCATCGCCATGATGCGTTCGGCGGCTCCGGGAACAATGTCGTTGTATTCCCTGAGTAATGCCGGAGGAGGCACCGGCCCGCTATAAGACGTTGTCGTTACTTGGCTCGTGATTTGGGCCAAAACGCCGGCCGGAATTGCGGAAGGGGCGTTCTGGACGATCTCCCTTTTTACCTGCGCCAGCGCTGTTCGCTTCGCCTGCTGCTTACGGCGCTTTGAGCTTCTTGACATGCTCAGGCAATCCAACCCTGTCGCGCGATCGCGCCAATTCCTCGACCCAGGCAGCCCGAACATCATTTCCGGCAGCCGTCCAGTCGGCCCAGAGGGCGAGATTATCGGCCTCCCTTTCGCTGGCCGAATAGTTATATTCGTTCAGGAACCCGCCAAAATCGACCAGTCGGGCGGCACCCTCGAAAAATGATGGGCGCGCAAAGAGGAATGTGCTTAAGTTACCCATGTGACGACGTTATGGCTAGCTGCAAAGTGGCTCCGAATGAATCCTACACGACGGAGCATACGGTGGAAATAGGGCAATCCTCCCCTCTCCCAAAGATAGTTCATTGCCAGGCGTTATGATAGCACCGCCCGGAAAAGTTCGTCAAACGACTAGAAATGCCCAGTCAGCCCCGGCTTGACCTCAGCGGTAGGGCGAAGCTTGCCGCTCTTGCCAGGCCGGCGGCTTTCCCAACTTGCCTTCTCACCGCGCATACCCCGCCGGCGTCAGCGGCCCGCGGGTCGATTGCGGCGGGCGGCGAAGAGCGGCGCGGCCGGTCATGTCGTAGCCGCGCGATCGGGCTTCGCTCTCGATGCGGTCGAACAACGAGCCGATCTCCTGCTGCGTCATCTGGCCGGCCACGTGGATGTCGCCAAAGTTGAAGTGCAATGCGCTGGCCAGCGAGTGCGCCGCGTTTGCCGTCGCATGCCGTTGGCCGGGCAAACCACCTGAACCGGAGCCGAGGTCGATTTGCCGGCGCTGGTTCATCCAATCGACCGCGCCGATGGCCGCGTCTTGCAGCGAATTCCAGCGGTCGAGAATCGCACCCGCGCCGGAGTTGCCCCACTCAGGATGCCAGTCGAGCTGCTGGCCGAGCACCTGACTGGCGCGGTCGAAGGCGGTGTCGAAATTGGCCAGTCGCCCCGCCGTGAGACCCAGTGGATTGACCGCGCCGCCGCCGGGGTCGATGCGAAACGCGCCGGCTGCCGGGAACATATTGGCCGGATTGCCGAACATCGCTTGCAGCCGGGCCAGCGGAATGACCGCTTCGGGGCCGGCCTCGCCGATGAGGGCCATTGTCGGATCGGTGACCACTCCGCCCGTGGCCATCGGCCGGGCCTTCGCCAGACCGGCCTGCATCTTGTCGAGATTGGCCAGCATCGACTGGAACATGCGGATGGTGTCTTGGAGCTGGCCGGGCTGCGACAGCAGATATTGCAAGTTGCCTTGCGGGGCGAGTTGGCCCGGCGCGCCGAAGCTGTGCATGATCGGATCGACGCTGTTGGCCAGGTTCCGCGCGTTGATAAACGACTGATTGAGCTGGGCCATGACATAACTTCGGGCAATGTCGATGGCCTGTTGCGGGTTGCCCGACGCCTGGGCCGCGTTGACCATCTGCTGAATCTGCTGCCCACCCTGCAAACTTTGCCCGACTGCGTTCGACAACTGCGACATAAACTGCTGCATTTGCTGGGCGACTTGCATTCCCGCGGCGGCCTGCTGCTGTTGTTCTCGCGGGGCGAGTTGGCCGCGGGCGTGAAAGAGTTGCTCCATCTGCGCCTGGCCCAGCTTGGCGAGATTGTTGGCGAACCCTTGCACGGCGTTGTTGGCCCGGCCGACGAAGGCCGCGAAATCGGCGACGTTGGCGTTGCCGCGGGCCAGCGCGCCGACCATATTGTCGGCGCCGTCTTGCAGGTTGCCGACTTGCACCTTGGCGGCGTCGCGTTGTTTGTTGGTGGCCTGAATGGCCTGCTGCACGCTCTTGGCGAGTTGGCCGACGGTCTGTTGAAGTTGCCCGAACGGTTGACCGTTGCCGCGCCCGCCCAGCAGGTTGGCGAAGAGTTGCGTGAAGCCCGTGGCATTGGCGGACGGGAGTTGCGGAATCGTGGCGTTGGGTTGATTCGGCAGCGAAGCCGGCGACACTCCGATTGTTTGCGCGACGCGGAAGGCGAATTGTTCGGCGGCGGCCGCCGCGGTTTGCAGGGCGCAGCAGAGGTTGGCCACGTCGAGCGATGAGGTCAGGTGATCGGCAGGAGGAGTTCGCATGGTGTTCGTAGCACCGAAGGTGCGTGATTCGATAGCCTAGGGTGCAACCCTAGGTTGGCGGTAGGATTAGAACTGGTAGCCCTGAAAGGGCGTTATTCCCCGCCGTAGCGCTCTCGCGCGAGATGACTATCCATCGGCGCGTCGGGGAATGGCGCCCCGCTGGGGCTTTCCGTTTTCGTGCATTCGCTAACCCAGGGTTCCGCTGCGCTGCACCCTGGGCTATCGAATCACGCCCCTTCGGGGCTGGAACTCCTGGTCTACTTGAGCACGTTCGACAAATTCAGCTTGATCTCGACTTCCCACGAGTCGCGGTACGCTTTCTTCAAGGGCAGCGTTGGTTCCAAGAACCGGGCGGTGAAGTTGTTACCGTTCTCATCGGTGTAGGTGAATGCCGTGGCGAAGTTGGCGGCGAAGAACGTATTGAGGGCGTCCTTCTGATCGTCGGTGAGCGACTTGCACTGCAGCGTCACTTCCCAATACTGCGGCCCGACCTGGTAGCTCACCAGGCTGCCGCCTTGCGTGCGATGCACGATGCCCGGCATGGTGGTCGGGGCATCGGTGTCGGGCGCCGTGGCCCGCAACGTCAGGGAGCCGTTGCCAGTGAAGGTGATGGTGGTCATGGTCCGTTGTCAGTGGTCCGTGGTCTGTGGTTTGTTGGCGAGCGGCCGCCGGGTCGTTTAGAATGCGCGGATGGCCGCGCGACGCACTTATTCACTGCAAATCTTGTTGGGCACGATTGCCGTGTTCGCCGTCGCGGCCGGGGCATTCGCGGCGCCGCCGTCGCTTGTCTCGGGCCTGCTGGTCTTGATCCTGGCCACCTGCACGCCGGGGTTGTTGCTTATTGTCTGGCGTTCGGGCGGCGGTTATCGTCGATCGTTCGTGATCGGGGCCGCCGCGCCGAGCATCGCGTGTGCGTATCGATGGTTGAAGCTGCTAGATCCCACGAGGTTCAGGGGCACTACATCGGTGGCCCAGATTGTCGAGCATGACGGCGTATGGCCGCGCTTCATCGTGCTCACCTATTTGGCGATCGCCCTCGGTGGCGGTCTGGCCGGTGTGGCCGTTCATTGGCTGATGGCGGGACGTTCGGGTGGGATTTCCGCAGAGCAAAACGGGGAAAGTCATGAATGAAACATCCAGCCGGCTTTAGCCGGCTTTTGGTGTCTGCCACCAGCTTTAGCTGGTGGTTTACGGGCCACCACTAGCTTTTTGTCAGCCGGCTTTAGCCGGCTTGTGTCTCAGGCTTCAGCCCTTGGCGGGGTCGAGTCTCCACTCAATGCAGAGGAAGCCCGGCTAAAGCCGGCTCATTGTCAAGCTGGCGCACCTCCAGTTAAGGCTGGGTAGCGAGCGGCGCCGGCTCACTCTCCTTCATCGAAGCCCGTCATTTCCAATCGTGGCTTTGCCGTGCCTTTGGCGTGGTGCTCTTTTTGGTTGGCGATGTAGTCCAGCACCCAAGGCAACTGCCTCTTGCCAAAGCTCACCACACCGTAGCCGCGCTGCCACTCCAAGCGTTTCGATCGCTCTTGCCGATTCAGGTCGTAGGCACTCCCGCCCTTCAACTCTTTGACCAGTTCGCTGATCGTGACAAACGGCTCGATGTTCATCGCCAGATGCACGTGGGTCTCCGTGCCGTTTACGCCGTGCAGGTACACGCCGCGGGTTTTTTTGCAGCGCTCGCGCAACAGCTCATGGACAATGGCTTCGATCCGTGGCGAGAGCAACGGCACGTCATCCTTGGTGTGCCAGTTCAGATGGAGATAAATCTCATGGAACACATGGCTCGACATGGCCGCCTCGCTAAAGCCTCAGGAAGGGTTTGTTCGGGACTTCATATCACCGGCTAAAGCTGATGGCAAGCGGGTAGCCATGAGCAATCTCTCTCCGGCAAGGGCTAAAGCCAGGTTCGAGAAGCCCGGCTAAAGCCGGCTGACAACGGGGGTCATTTTGGCCGCAAACCACCAGCTAAAGCTGGTGGCAAGCGCCGAAGAAGCCCGGCTGAAGCCGGCTCAGGCAATGGCGGTTCCAGCACCACTAGCTCAATCGGCGCGCAAGCGGTTCGCCGCTAGCGCGAACTTAACCTCAACATCCCCAACGCATCATGCATCTTGTTCAATCGCGACTCGTCGAAATAGAACGGAAAGTCACGGGCAATCTCACGCTCCACCTCGGCAATCGCCGCTTGCTCGGCCGCCGAAACCGTGGGCAAAACCGAGTCGCCCAACATGCGGCGAATCTCACGCTCGAACCGCTTCCGCAAACTGCTGCCGCCGGTCGATGCCTCCACCGGAACCAGCGCCACGTCGATGGCCCTGGCCAGCTCGCCGGCCTGCTGCTCCAAACAGGCGACGGCATAAACAAACACGCTCCGTGCCGGCAAACGCCCCAGCTCGCTCAGGCCCCAACCGGTGGCGGCGGCGATGCCGACTTCGATTCGCTGGCATAGTCCGCGACATCGAGAAGTGCGGAACTCGCGCCGCTCGCGGCCGGTCCGGGCGGCCGCATCCCGACCAGCTCGCCGAAAAAACCGGCGGCCTCCGCAAACACGCCGTCGGCCACCAACGCCGAGTAGGCCGCTCGCGCAACGCGCAACACCTCGCCCGGCGAAAGCGACGCGATTTCGTCGTCGGTCAAGTTGCTCGCGCCACGCACTAGCGCCGTCACCAGCGGCGGATGCTTCAGCAGCCATTGATACAACGTCGGCAAGTTGCCGGCCACGAACTCGTAGACCAGCCCGGCCAGATCGACCAATGACAGCGTGCCCGTCGCCCGTGCGGCGGTCTGCACCTCGGCGAGCTTCGTCCGCAGGCCGTCGTTGAGGCTCGGCAACAGCAGATCGGCCTTGGCGAACGCCTCGACCAGCGCCTTGAAGCCCGACCAATCGAGCGGACCGACCTGGATGATTTTGTCGCCAACGCGGATGGGTGGTTGAACGTCGGTTCGTGGCAATGGCATGGGATTGTTCCAGAGATAGACCGTAGACAGGGATGTAGGGTGGGACCAGCGAGCTTGCGAGCGCCGGCCCACCGTAAACGACGTCGCCATCGGTGGGCCGGCGCTCGCAAGCTCGCTG
>DATLUO010000219.1 GCA_035533075.1 Pirellulales bacterium
AGGAATAGGCCGGCGACCGGTTCCATGCGCCGTTTTGCCCCGCGTTCGTCGCGTAATGCGCGTGCGCAAAAAAAATCGTGGGGCTGAACTGGCCGGCGTCGGTCGGATTGTCGCTGGGACCACTGTAGCGGTGTAAGGCAAAACCGTTGCTGCCGCCGGTGGCAGAGGGGCAAAGAAAAACGGGCAGCTTCGTCGCCACCAGCGCGGCGTTCTGGGGCGCCCAACAGGGGAGGTTGAGGTTCAGGCTCTGATACAGGGCGTGCTGCTCGACGTAAGGAAGCAACAGCGTGCCCCAGCCCCACCCCGTCAATCCGTTTGAGCCGTCGTCGGGATACGCGAGGCCGTAGGCGGTGCCTGACTGTCTCGCTGACGTGAGCAGGTACGACGGCGGGAATACTTTGGTAACGCTTTCATAGTTGGCCAGGGCGACTCCGATTTGCTTGAGGTTGTTGACGCACTGCGCGCGTCGCGCCGACTCGCGTGCCGCTTGCACTGCCGGTAGCAGCAGGCCCACCAGCAGTCCGATGATGGCGATGACCACCAGCAGTTCGACAAGGGTAAACGCACGGCGTCCACGGCGGCTGATTTCCACGGGTTCCACGAAGCACACCTCCTGTTTTTGAACGGCAAAACAAACTTTTGGTCACTCAAAAAGAACGACGCCGAGCAGTGTACCAGGTGCTTTTTGATTCGTCAAACATTATTTTGCCAGGTCGAAAAACTGCCTCGCGGGAGGCCGTGCCGAAGAGCACAGTCCACGTATCGCGGCACCCAAACCACGCGATTTGCCCACTTGCCCAAAAAAAACCTTGACCGGTCTCTTTTTGGCTGCATAGACTTAACTGGATGATGCCGATGAAACAAACGGCACCATCCTCCTGGTCCAGGCAAGTGGTCCGGTTTCGAGATTCGGGCAGGCGACAGGAGGCAAGAGAGTGGACATAAAGCGTTCGCACACGGTTCTTTACCGCTTTTTCTCAGGGCTGGCCGAGTACACCTTCGAAGCTCGGCTGGGCGTGGCCGACCCTCCGCTGGTCGACTACATTGCCTTGCTGTTGACCCGCTTCATGCACTGCGACGCCATCTACCAGGTCCGCAATCCCTCTGGGCGACGCCTGGAAGAGGTGGCCCAGATGCTCGTGGAGGCAGACGCGCGAATCGGCAACCCGCGGCGAGAAGTCCACCGGCACATCGGCGACTTCACGCTGTTTTGGACGGGCGTGTATCCAGAGGCGTTGCGGCGACTAAAAGACGCCTCGCGGCTCGATTACTTCGTCGACTATTGCGAGCAGGGCAAGCGCGCCTACCACATCGCGGCCACGATCGAGACCGCCGGGAACGCCCAGGAGAACGAAGTGCTCGAACGGTTGAGCCACGACTTTGAGCTTTGCGCTTTCGGGCTGGGCGAGCTCCGCCGCGAATGGGAACGCCGCGATCCCGAGGGCGGCCTGTCGGGGCCGATCATCATCAACTAGCTAGCGGGCAAACCGAGCCGCCTTCGACATTCGTCGAGCATTTCCTTGGTCCGGCTGGCGCCGCAACGGCTGACGCCCAAGTCTCGCACCTTCAGCAGCGTGTCGAGATCGCGCACCCCGCCGGCCGCCTTCACTTGCACCCGCGGGGCGGCGTGTTTTCGCATCAGCGCCAGGTCTTCCATCGTCGCGCCGCCGCTCGCGTAACCGGTCGAGGTCTTCACCCAATCGGCGGCAAGCTCGCTGCAGATTTCACAGAGCCGGATTTTCTGGGCGTCGTTGAGGTAGCAGTTCTCGAAGATCACTTTGACCTTTTTGCGGGCGGCGTGCGTCTCTTCGACGACGGCGCGGATGTCGTCGCGCACATAGTCCCAATTTCCGCTGAGCACCTGCGAGATATTCACCACCATGTCGAGCTCCTGGCCTCCGTCGGCCAGCGCCTGCCTGGTTTCGGCGAGCTTGACCGCGGTGGTGTGGCCGCCGTGGGGAAAGCCGATCGTCGTGCTCGCCTTCACGCCCGACACGGCCAGCAGCTCGGCGCAGCGGTGCAGGTAATACGGCATGATGCAGACGCTGGCCACCTGATAGTCCACCGCCAATTGGCAGCCGGCATCGAGTTCGGCCGTCGTCAGCGTGGGGTTGAGCAGCGAGTGGTCGATCATGCCGGCAATCTGAGCGTAAGTGTAGTTCATAGCGGCAGTATATGCCTCGAGCGCCTTCAGTGGCAGACTTGTTAACCGCGGCGGGGTTCAGGCGGCGCAGCACATCGAAGCACTGGCCTTCGGTGCCGTCGCTTCGTAACGTGGTGATATGAACATCCTCCTCCCCCACGACGGAAACCAGGCCCGCGGGCTGGCTGGTTTCGCCATCGACTTTCTGGCCGGCAAGTTCGATCCGCCGGGCGAGCGGGCGCTGCGGATGGTCGATCGCTTCCATCTCGACAGCATGGCCTGCGGCGTCTCCGCGATCGCCTGCGGCACGAACGCGCCGAATGTGCTCCGCAGCGAGGCCTGGGAGTACGCTCATCCGCTAGGCGTGCCGTGCTTTGCCTCGCAAATCAAGGTGATGTCCGAAAAGGCGGTGCTGGCCAATTGCTCGGCCGTGCGCGAATGGGACGCCAACGGCACCAACTTCGGCTACGATCCTTCGCGCGGCGCCACGGCCGGCGAATTCGGACACAACGACTTTTATCCGGTCGCCGTGGCCGCCGCCCAGCAGCGCGGGCTCGACGGTCGCGCCACCTTGCGGGCCATGCTGCTCATCGACGAAATCCGCGGCCGTCTGGCGGAGGTCTTTTCACTCAAAGACCACAAGATCGATCATGTCGTCCACGGCGCGATCGCGTCGGCGGCCGTGTATGGCGCGATGATGGGCGCCACAGTCGACCAGATCGAGTCGGCGCTGGGACTGTTGGTGGCTCATTACGTTCCCTTCCGGGCCATCCGGGCAGGCAAGCAGCTTTCCGATTCGAAGGGCGCCTCGGCGGCGATTAGCGCCGAGATGGCGGTGGCCAGCGTGCGGCGTGCTCTGCGCGGCTTCGTGGGACCGGCCGACATCTTCCGCAATCCCGAAGCGATCTTTTGCCTGTTCGAGCCGCCGGCCAAGCCAGGCAGCAGCCCTTTCGACCTGCGGCTGACGGCTTCGGGCGACGACTTTGCCGTGATGGGCATGCACTTCAAGCTCGGCCTCTACGAGCACCAATCGGCCGGCGCGATCCAGGGCCTGATGGATCTGCTCCAGCAACATCCGCAACTGCTCGACGACGAACGGCAGCTTCGCAAAGTGCGGATCAGCATCTATCAGCCGGCCTTCGGCATCATCGGCGACCCGGCCAAGCGCGACCCGCGCACGCGGCAAAGCGCCGACCACTCGATGGTCTACATCATCGCCACGCTGTTGCGAAAGGCGTTCGAGACGAAGCAAGCCGGCTGGCGCGAGCTGCTGCTGATGCCGGCCGATTACGACGACACGAGCCTCGTTCATCCGCTGACGCGGCGGCTGATGGAGCGGATTGAGTTCCGCCACGGCGGCCGCGACTATGACGAAAAATACCCCAATGGCATTCCCACCACGCTGGAGATCGAGCACGACCAGCTAGGCCGTTTATCCAGCGGGCTGGTGATGTACCCGGCCGGGCACGCACGCAACGCGACAACCGACTTGGACGGGCTGCTGGCCCACAAATTTCGCTTACTGGCATCGTTGGGCGTCGTTGACGTCGACGCGCTATATCAGCGGTTCACGAACCTGAGCGAGAAGTCGGCGCGGGAGATTGCGGCGATTTATGACTTTGAGTTGATTGGCCGCATAGCGGCCACAGAGTTTAGCCGTGGGCGCGAGCCCACGGACGACGTTGCAAATCCCTCGGCGGAGCCGCGTAGCGGCGGCAGAATACGCGAGTGAACCTCTGTCGCCGCTACGCGGCTTTGTTGGCACTCGCCGAATGTTACCGTGGGTTTGCATCAACTAGATCATACCCGGTAGGCTGACCCGCTGGAACCGATGATGAGCCGTTGGGAGCCTCAACGATGACTGTTCATAGCCTCTATTTTCCAGCGATCTGTTTGGTGGCACTAGCCTTTCATGTTGCCCCGGTTCGCGTCGCGGCCCAGAGCGGCGGCGACGACGCAACGGCGATCGCTCCGCCGGCGGGCCTGTTTGTCTGCCGAGGTCCAAGTCCGACGCCCGAAAAGGAAGTCGATTTTCCCTTTATCGACGGCTGGCTGGTGCGGCCCGGCTGGAACCGGGTCGAACCCAAGGAAGGCGAATTCGACTTCAGTTACATCGACGCTGAGATTGCACTGGCGAAGCGGCTGAAGAAGAAGATCACGCTTTGCGTGTTGGGCGGACCGCAGACCCCGGCCTGGGTGTTTGAAGCCGGCGCGCCGGAATTCGACTATTCCATGCCGTTCGGCAGGATACGGTCGGCGAAGATTCCACCGCTTTGGAATGAGGTCTATTTGCAAAAGTGGACGGCGCTCATCCGCGCCTTTGGCGAAAAGTATGGCGACAATGAGACGGTCCTGCTGGTCCATATCACGGGCGCGACCGCCAACGGGCTGGAGATGCAACTGCCGTTCATGCGCAGAGACCGCGAGCGGTGGCAGATGCTGGGTTTCACACCGGAGAAGGTGATTGCCGCCTGGAAGCCAATCATCGACACGTTTGCCGAGGCGTTCCCCGGCAAGCCGCTCGACATCGACATTCATCCCGTGTTGGGAACCGACCGGGTGGCCGAGGAGGTGGCCGCTTACGGCTCCGCGAGGTTGGGCCGGCGGTTCGGCATCTTTTCCGGCTGGCTGAGCGGCCGCAGCCCCGAACAGGACCGGCACCACGCGGGCATGTTGGCCCTGGCCGAGAAATACGGCCCCAAGGGATTCGCCGCCTTTCAGATGATCGCCAGCGAGTCGCGCACACCGCAGCAGTTTGCCGAGGGCGGCATAAAAACCGCTATCAACCAGGGACTATCCTGGAACGCGCACTACTTCGAGATTTGGGAGCTCGATGCCATGAACCCCGAACTGCACGCGATGCTGACGGAGATGGCGGTCAAAGTGAAGAAGTAAGCACGGCCCGTCACACTCCCAAGGGAAAATCCGTCGCATCAAGCCAATCTTCGAGGGCCGACCACTGCCGGTCTTCGTCCGCGGCGTCCGCGCCGCTGGGCGGATGCGTGGCGCCCACCTTTGGCGGGCGCAGGCGGATGTTCTCGGCGCGGAGCGGAGGAGAGCCGATCTCGGCGCCGCGCCGATAAACCGGTCGAGCTGTTCGCCTGTAGTGTGAACTCTTTGACCACCAGGCGGCGCGTGAGCACGTAGCAGCGAAACAGCATCAGGGCCGGCACCACATGGTTGAACCAGTCTTCCAGGGTTGTCTGCCCGTGCTCGACGGCCAGTGCCGGATAGCGAAAGGTGTTTGGCCCATCGGCTGTTCCCAACAGCGCGCCGTTTGCTACCATGAAGCCGGACTGATCACCGGCCCTCACCAGGAGAAAAACATGGCCCGAACACCCAGCACGATGTTGCCGCTTGGCACCCAGGCCCCTGATTTTTCGCTGCCGAACATCGACGGCCGCACCGTCTCGCTGGCCGATTTCCAGGACGCGCCGGCGCTGGTCGTCGCGTTTATCTGCAACCACTGTCCGTTCGTGAAACACGTCGCGCCCGAGCTGGCGCGGCTGGCGCGAGACTATCAGGCGCGCGGCGTGGCCGTGGTGGCCATCAATTCCAACGACGTGGCCTCCTTTCCCGACGACGCCCCGCCCAAGATGGCCGAAGAGGCCAAGAGCCGCGGTTACACGTTCCCTTATCTCTACGACGCGACGCAAGCCGTGGCCAAAGCCTATCGCGCGGCCTGCACGCCCGACTTTTATCTGTTCGATAAGGCACAGCGATTGGCCTATCGCGGGCAGCTTGACGCCAGTCGTCCCGACAGCGGCGTGCCGTTGACGGGGGCCGACCTGCGGGCGGCCCTCGACGCCGTGCTGGCCGGCAAGTCGCCTTCGCCCGACCAGAAGCCGAGCATCGGCTGCAACATCAAGTGGCAGGCCGGCAACGAGCCCGACTACTACGGGCACATCGCGAGCTAAGGATTTTTGGCGCATGCCAGTCTCACCGTACAGACGCCGCAGGGCAGCGCGTGGATGGTGGTTTCTTCTGCCGGGCCTCATAATCTTGGCCTGCTCGGTCGGCGTCGGACCCGCTGAGGCCTACCCGCCCGGCAGGCTCACGCCGGTCGCCAAGATCAAGCTGTTTGTGCCCACGTACTTTTACCCGGCCGGCGAGGGACTGAAAGAATGGGAGCGGCTGATCTCCGCCGCCCAAACGGTCCCGATCGTCGCAATCGCCAACCCGGCCAGCGGGCCCGGCGACCAGGACGACCCGAATCATGCCAACATCATTGGCCGCGCGACGCAGGCGGGCGTCACCGTGATTGGTTACGTGAGCACGCAATACACCAAGAAGCCGCGGGAGCAGGTCAAGGCCGAGGTCGATCGTTGGACGCAGCTTTACCCGGCGATCCAGGGCATCTTTTTCGACGAACAGTCGAGCGACGCCGCTCAGGTGGACTACTATCGCGAGCTGTTCGATTACGCCCGCAAGAAAATCAAAAACGGCTTCGTGGCTTCCAATCCCGGCGTGGCCTGCGACGTGGCCTACTTGACGGTGGCCCGGCCGGACCTGATTTGTGTCTTCGAGCATCACCAGGGATTCGAGGAGTTTAACCCGCCGACCGGATGGGGCGACGATGCACGACGCCACGCGGCCGTGGTCCCCTATCAGACGGCCGATGCCGCTCAGATGCGCGATCGCCTGCGTCGCACGGCGCAACTGCACCTGGGCTACTTTTATGCCACCGACGACGGCGGCGCCAACCCCTGGGACCGCCTGCCGACCTACTGGGACGACGAAGTCGCCGCGGTGCGAGAATTGAACCGTGCCCGGAACGGCCGAGAATGAGACGCTTTGCGCGGTAAGGGTTCTGGACAAACCCCGTCGTCCATGCCAGAATGGGGCCGCTTTGCCCCCCGCTTTCTGGTGATTTTCCATGTCACGCGGCCCGATGTTCAGCTCCGGCGATGGGGCCGGGGCGCCCGAGGCGACGTCGCTCAGCCTGCTTGAACGCCTGCGCACGCAATCGCCGGACGCCTGGCGCTCGCTGGTGGCGATCTACAGCCCCTTGATCTACCGCTGGTGCCGGCGGATGGGCGTGGCGAGCAGCGAGGCGGCCGATGTTTCGCAGGAAGTTTTCCGCTCTGTGGCGCGGCAGGTCGGCGAGTTCCGCCACAGCCGGCCGGACGATTCGTTCCGCGGCTGGCTCTATACCATCACTCAAAACAAGGCGCGCGATCACCTTCGCCGCCGCCGGGCCCAGCCGCAGGCCGTCGGCGGCAGCGAGGCCCAACTCCAGCTCGCCGCTTTGGCCGACCTTGCGGCTGAGGACGACTTTTCCACCGACGACAGCGGCTCAGCGGACGACGACCAGAGGCTGCTCGTTGTCCAGGTGCTCGAACAATTGAGCGGCGAATTCGGCCAGCCGGCTATAACTGCTTTTTGGCGAATGGTCGTCGATGGCCACGCCGCAGCCGACATTGCCCGCGATTTGAACATCAGCCCGAAGGCCGTTCGCCAGGCAAAGTATCGCGTTTTGCAGCGGCTGCGAGAGGAATTGAAGGAGCTGGAGTGACCCGCGTCACGGCAATCCAAGATCCAAAATCGAAAATCCAAAATCCGGCGTGGCGCTCGTGCGTTGTTCTTTATAGGTGAGCATACCATCCATTTCCAAGGTCCCGGCCATGAGTCACATAAACTGCTTGAGCCAACAGGAACTTTCCGACTATTGCCTGGGCACGCTCGATCCCAAGCTCGCCGACGACGTCGCCGATCACGTCGAGCACTGCCCGCGGTGCGACTTTACGCTCCGGCAACTCGAGGCGCAAGGCGATACGCTGTTTTCGTCGCTGCGGGAGCCGGTGTATGACGATCCCTACCTTCGCGAGCCGGAGTTGAGCCGCGTTTTTGATTTGGCGGCCGCCCTCGCGCCGGCGGCGGCTTCGGGACCGGCCGTCGCCGAGCAGCTTCGCGATTATCGGCTGCTGGTCCGGTTGGGGCAGGGTGGCATGGGCACGGTTTACAAAGCGGTGCATACCCGCTTGGACAAGCTGGTGGCGGTCAAGCTGCTGCCGCCCGACCGCACCCGCGACCCACACGCCGTGGCCCGCTTTCAGCGTGAAATGAAGGCGGTCGGCAAGCTCGAGCACCCGAATATCGTGGCCGCGCACGACGCCGGCGAGGCCGATGGCCGGCACTACCTGGTGATGGAATACGTCGAGGGACTCGATCTCGCCGAAGTCTCGCGCCGCGCGCGGCCGCTCGCCGTGGCCGACGCTTGCGAGCTGGCCCGCCAGGCGGCGCTGGGACTCGATTACGCCCACCACCACGGCCTGATTCACCGCGACGTCAAGCCCTCGAACCTGATGCTCACCGCCGACGGGCACGTGAAGATTCTCGACCTCGGCCTGGCCTTGTTGCAGGGCGAGCCGGTCGCCGGCGGCGAGCTGACGGGCACGGAGCAACTGATGGGCACCACCGACTACATGGCCCCCGAGCAGGCCGGCGACTGCCACGGCGTCGGCGGCCCCGCCGATATCTACAGTCTCGGCTGTACGCTCTACAAGTTGCTGACGGGCGTAGTGCCCTACGGCGGTCCGGCATTCGCGACGTCGATGAAGAAGTTGCTGGCCCACGTCAACGCACCGGTGCCGAACCTGGCGGAGCGCCGTGTCGGCCTGCCCGATGGGCTGGTAGCCGCCGTGGAGCGGATGATGGCCAAGCTGCCCGAGGCACGGTTTGCCACAGCGGCCGAGGTGGCGGGCGCGCTGGCGCCCTTCGCCGCCGGCAGCGACCTGCCGGCCTTATTCGCCGCCGCCGCGCGGAAGACCGCATCCGGCGCGGCGCAAACGCATGCGTTACCCACCGTCGCGTCGGCGGCGCCGATTCACGCGGCCTCGCTATCGCAAATCGCCGACACCAACGACTATCTCTCGTCAGCACTCAGCGGAACGGAGGACGACGTCTCGGACGTTGCCCCAGCGGAGTCTGCAGGGAACGCCCTCTGTGGCGTTCCGCTGGCCGCGGACCCAACGTTGCCGACGGTTACTCGGAACGCCACCGAGGGCGTTCCCTACAGAATTCCGCCACGCCGGCGACTGCTCGTCGCCGCGGCCGGCGCCGCGGCGGTTTTGCTGATGGGCGTCGTGATCATCGTCAAAATGCGCGACGGCTCGACGCGCAGGTTCGAGGTTAAGGGCGACGTGAAAGAATTCACGATAACTCCCAAGGACGATGCCGATGCCACCACGACGCCCGCAGACCCCAACCGCGAAGTTGTGAAATGGGTGTTCGAAGTAGGCGGGAACGTGGCGGCCGTCAATCGCGAGGCGTGGGGGTGGCCAAGCAAGTGGCCGGAAAGTCCGTCTGACGTGCCAGACGACTCCGATGATTTGATGATCCTACTCATGGATTGTCAAAAAGTTACCGATGCCGACCTCAAGCGTTTCAAATCGCTTACCAAGCCGTTTTGGTTGTGCCTGACGCGTACGCACATCACCGACGCGGGGCTCGCGGAGCTGCGCGGGCTGCCAAACCTACGCATTCTCATTCTTGACGAAACCGCGATTACGCGCGTCGGACTCGAGAACCTTGGCACCCTGCCCAATCTTGAAACAATCGAGCTTCAGCGCACCGCAACGAGAGGCGCTGACCTAGGGCTTTTGGCCAACTTTCCAAAATTGGGACTCGTCGGCGTCGGACCGCCGCATTTGAGCCTTGAAGGGGTCGAGGTGTTGTCGACGATGCCGAACGTCTCTGTCGGGTTGACCGCTGTCGGGGAGGCCGACCTGAAATATTTTGGCAAACTGAGCCATCTGCAGTCGCTCTCCGTTGGCGGCAAGGAATTCAACGACGCTTGCCTTGAACCGCTCGCCAGTCTGACGAACCTGACGGTGCTGGGCCTATGGGACACGTCGGTCGGCAATGCCGGTATTGCCCGACTTCCGCTTCAGGCGCCTCGCCTCACGGTCCTGAGTGTCTCCTATGGTCGGCTGACCGACGATGCCGTGCAGCACCTGACCAAGCTGCGGAAGCTCGATGGCTTAAATCTTCTCGCGACAGGAGTGACGTCCGCCGGCGTTGCCGAACTAAAGGCCGCCTTGCCGAATTGCAAAATCCAATGGACGGATTCCGGCCGCACACCGGCTCCGTCCGAGGCCGACCGCGAAGTCGTGAAATGGGTATTCGGCGTAGGCGGCCGAGTAGCGGCCGTCGGTAAAGGGCCGTGGGCCTGGCCGGGCAAGTTCCTCGAACGACCGTCGGACTTGCCTGACGACCTCGACCAATTGAGTATTGTGCTTGCGAATTGTAGGGAAGTGACCGATGCCGACCTCAAGCGGCTAAAATCACTCCCCAAGCTATTTGAGTTGAGCCTGAGCGGCACGCGCATCACCGATGCGGGGCTGGCCGAGCTTCACGGGTTACCGAACCTCCGAGTGCTATATGTAGACGAGACTGCGATCACGCGCGCCGGGGTCGAGAAGCTTGGCGTGCTGCCGAATCTTGAAATGATCCGTCTTGGCGGTACAGCGACGACCCCGGCGGATCTGGTCCTGCTCTCGCGGTTTCCGAAGCTCGCTTTCATACAGCTTGGCCGCGCTCAATTGACCAACGAGGGAGTCGTAGTGCTCTCGGCTATGAAGACTATCGATTCGCTGGAGACGAGGAACGATGTCGGCTTGGATGAGTTCGGGCGCATCGCCAATCTAAGTCAACTGCGACATCTTGCCGCCGTGGGTGAATCATGCAGCGACGCTTGCCTCGAAACGCTCAGCAAACTAGCGAATCTGAACGACCTGTTGCTGTATTCGACATCGGTGACCGATGCAGGCATTGCCAGCCTTCCCCAGGTGGCTCCGGGACTCGTCTTCTTGACCGTCTCCGGAGGGCAAGTGACCGACGCGGCTGTCAAGCACCTGGCTGCGCTGACGAAGCTCGAAGTCGTGAATCTCCGCCAAACGCAGGTTACCGCCGCGGGCGTTGCCGAGCTACAGGCCGCCTTGCCGAATTGCAAAATCACTTGGACCGATGGCAGCATCACGCCGCCTGCCCCGTCGGTCGCCACCGATGCCGACCGCGATGTCGTGAAATGGGTATTCGATATTGGCGGGCGAATTTCGGTTGGCGAGGGCGACGTTTGGGCGGCGGCAAAGGCAATTAACGATGCGTCTGGTCTGCCTGTCAGGTTTGGCAGCCTGGTGATCGGTCTGTCCGATTGCCCAAACGTGACCGACGCCGACCTGAAACGGTTCAGGTCGCTGAGCAAGCCATTCGGGCTCGCGCTTGGCGGAACGAGCATCACCGACGCGGGGCTGGCGGAACTGCACGATTTGCCGAACCTACGATACCTATACAGGCTTACCACGGTCACTCGCGCCGGGCTCGATAGCCTCGGGGTTCTACCGAATCTTTATAACATCGAACTCAATGGCACATCGACGACCGACGCGGACCTTTCGCTCCTGTCGCGGTTTCCCAAGCTGCATAGTGTTGCACTCGCACAAGCGCACCTCACCGATCGGGGAGTGCAAGTGCTCGCCACCATGCCGAAGATCGTCGCGCTGTACGCTGACGGCGCCGCGGAAGCCGAAACCGAGCGGATTGGCAATCTCAGCCAACTGCGCACTCTTTCCGTCGGGGGCAGGCAATTCAACGACGCTTGCCTTGAGCCGCTCAGCAAACTGACGAACCTGATCAGCCTGGGACTATATAACACTTCGGTGACCGACAAAGGCGTTGCCAGGCTTCCAATCGTCGCGCCGCGGCTCGACTACCTGAATCTCTTTGGAGCGCCGGTGACCGACACGGCGTGCAAGGAGCTGGCCGCGTTGGCGAAACTGAAGGCCCTGGTGCTGACCGACTGCCGCATCGGCGACGCCGGCCTGGAGAAACTGTCGGCGTCATTGGGCCTTGAACTAATTGAACTCAGCGGAACCGACGTTACGGACGATGGCCTCAAGCATTTGCACAGGCTCGTCAACCTGAAGCAGCTCGATCTGACCAACACGCAGGTCACCGCTGCGGGCGTCGCCGAGCTGAAAACGGCGTTGCCAGGCTGCAATATCCAAAGATGAACCGCGGGCCGGCTATGAAGTGCATTTGGAGTTTTCGCGACAGGTTGGGCCTCGTTCGGCACTTTCTTCTTAGGCGGCGATGGGCGGGCGTTTTTCTGTGTCGGGAAATCCGCTCAACGGCGTTAATACTCATGAAGCTGGAGTGTTACAGATAAGTGGAGAACATGACCACCAGAACCACGGAGTTGAATCATGACATTTGACGCTTACCACAAATGGCTGGGCATTCCGCCGGCGGAGCAGCCGGCGAATCATTACCGCTTGTTGGGCATCGCCACTTTTGAGGACGATCCCGACGTGATCGAGACCGCCGCCGATCAGCGGATGGCGCTGCTGCGCACGTTTCAAACCGGGCAGCACTCGGCGCTGTCGCAAAAGCTGCTGAACGAGCTCTCCGCCGCCAAGCTGTGCCTGCTCAAGGCGGAGAAAAAGGCCGCCTACGACGCCGAGCTGCGCCGCCGAATCGACGCGGCGCAGGCGCCCAAGCCGGTGATCCCGATGGCCATGCCGCTAACGGCTTCGCCCGTGCGACCGTTGGAGCCGACGCGCGTGGCAACCGAAGCGCCGGCCTTGATCGTCACCGACGGCGGCGCCGCGCGGCATTCCACGCGCAAGCGCCGCCGAGGGCTTGGCTCGGCGGCCTCCGCCTGGTTGGCCCTCGCCGCGGTGGCGATCCCGGCCTTCGCGTTCGTGGGCTACTCGATTTGGAACAAGCCCCGTCCCGAGCAGAAAACACCGCCGGCGGCACGGCCGATGGTACACGAGTCAGCGGGAACAGATAAGCCACAACCGAATCCGCCTGCGCCGCAGCCGGCTGAACAGCCGATGCCCTCAACCGGCGGCAGTCAGCCGGAGCCTCCGCCGACGGTCCCCGAGCTTGCCAGCGGCAATATCATCTCCGACGGCTTCGTACCCTTGTTCAACGGCAAAGACCTCACTGGCTGGAAGACGCACCCGAACCAGCCGGGCAATTGGCGCGCGGAAGACGGCGTGCTGATCGGCTCAGGTCCGGCCGAAAGCAACCTTTACAGCGAACGCGGCAACTTCACGAACTTCCATTTGCGAACCGAAGCATCCATCAACGACGGCGGCAACAGTGGCGTGTTCTGCCGCTCGCGCTTCGGCCCGGTCAGGCCCGCTGACGGTCCTCGCTGGCCCGACGGCTACGAAGCGCAGATCAATAGCACACACTCCGATCCGAACAAGACCGGCAGCCTCTACGGACCGCGAGGCGCCGTAGTCGGCATCGCCAACTCGATTGTGCGGCCGAACGAGTGGTTCAAGTTGGAACTGATTGCCGCCGACAGCCACCTTGTCGTCAAAGTCAACGGCCAAACGACCGCCGACTATGTTGACGCTGACCGTAGCTTCCCGATGGGCCATCTCGCCTTGCAGCAGCATAATCCGCAGACCGTCGTCAAGTATCGCAAGATCGAGATTCGCGAGGATCTGCCGATCAACCAAATTGCCGTGAACGGCCCGCACGTCGAACCAGCGGGACAAGGCGGATCCGCATCGAGTGAGGCGCCGGTTGACACGCCGGTCGTCAACAATCAACGTCCGCAATCAGTTGCATCGTCCGCGCCAGGGCCAAAAAGCGACGTGAAGCCCGCCGGGCCTACCGCCAAGCTACCGTCGCTCGCCGATCTGGCGAAGGAAAACGACCCGGCGGAAAAGGCCAAGCTCACCGCGACGGAAGCATTCTTGCTAAAGCAGCACACGGAGGCGGTCACGCGCATCGCCTTTCACCGCACCATGCCGCTCTTGGCCTCGGCCGGCAAAGACGGCCAGATCCTCCTCTGGAACCTGGAAACGCGCGCGTTGCAGCTCCTGGTGCATAAGTTCAATGAAGAATCTTGGGCGGTCAAGTTCAGCCCCGACGGCAGCATGCTCGCCTTGGCCAATCGCAATTGGTGGGGCAGCAGGTTATTGTTCAAAACGCCCCTGGGTGTGCAGTTGAATGAAATCAAGGACTTCAAGAAGAGCGGCGGCGGAGCGGTGGGCTCGATCGCCTACAGCCACGACGGCCGCTTGTTCGCCGCCGGTCAAGACGATGGCACCATTCGCCTGTGGGACGTGGCCCAGTTGAACGAAATCGCTCCCGTCGCCTTCGGCTCGGAAAGCAGGATCTACGCCTTGGCCTTCGGGCCCCTTGCCGGCGATCGAAAAAATAAGCGCACCGAATACCTACTGGCCGCGGGAGGCACGGACGGCGAGCTCAGGACGCTGGCCGTGACCTATGGCAAAAGCAAGGCGGGCGACCGGTGTACCTTCCAACCGACCGCCGTGCAGTTTGCCAAGGCGGGCGAGGTGCGGGGCGTGCGGTTCAGCCCGGACGGTAAGCTTTTGGGGTGCGGGCGTCGGGGAAGCGTTGCCCTTTACCATCCGCGAACGGGCGAAAGCGTGCGCCAGCTTGCGGCCGACGGTGGCACCGTCGAATGGATCGCGTTTCACCCGCATCGCCCCTGGTGTGTCACGGCGCACAACAACGACCATGTGGCCCGCATCTGGAACACCGAGACGGCGGAGCTGCTGTGCGAATTGCGCGGCCACACCGGGGGCGTGATGTGCGCCGAGTTCAGCCCCGATGGCCGCCACGTCGCCACGGCATCCGAAGACTTTTCGATCAAAGTCTGGGATCTGGTCGGAGCCGACGTGCCCGCCGCGCCGAAGAAGGGAAAAAAGGCCAAGCCGGTCCCGTTGCTCGTCGGAGACTAATTCCTGACCGCCGAGGCTGATCGAGGATGTACCACGAGATGCCTGAAAGCAGCCTCCGGCGTTCGCCAGTCAGCGTCGTTCGCTCCACCGTCGCCATGCAAAACCTCTTTGAGCGCGTTGACCGGATGATGCGGCGAGCGCGTTATCGACTGCCGACGCCCGCGCCGGCCTTTTCGCGCTCCTGAACGGTCGCCAGGAAACTCGATAACTGTTCGATCGGCGGAGAGGAGCGAAAGACCTCCAGTTGCTGAGGCGTCGCCGCCGTGAGAATTTCGACGGGACTCTTCACGGCGCACCCCTCCAAGACCATTCCCAGCACCATCTTTGGCAGGGCACGCGCAAAAGCGGTCTGCTCGGGAGTAAGTTGCCGACCAACGATCTCCTCCAGCAGGCGCGGTTCTTGAAAGAAGACGACTTCCAGCGAGGGAACGGCGACCACGATTTCCACGGGGACGCCCGCCGCGAAACTCGTGACCGACTCCTCAAGACTTAATCGCCGCTCCTCGATACGCTCCTCGTCGACCGTCTCGGCGTTCACCACAATCGCCAGCGGCTTCCTCTCGTCCACGAGCAGCGATACCGCAATCGAGTCGACGGACGAAAGGCTCTCCGCGGCCAAAAAACCGATTCCCGCCAACAATTGCCGCGGGAGCAGGCCCTTG
Source organism: Pirellulales bacterium (assembly GCA_035533075.1). Classification (NCBI taxonomy): domain Bacteria; kingdom Pseudomonadati; phylum Planctomycetota; class Planctomycetia; order Pirellulales; species Pirellulales bacterium. Next base: position 15,537 of record DATLUO010000219.1, read on the forward strand.
AGCAATTCAACGTCCGACCGTCCCACCGTCATGATGTAGGCAATCATAAGACATCTCGCTCCAGGACGTTGTAATTCGGCACAGCCAGTTCGATGCACTTGCGGTGCTTCAGGACCAGCAAATCCGCAATGTTCTCGTTGGCCAAGGCGAACTCCACTTCTCCACCGCTCCACAGGAGTATCGCCTGAGGCAGCGCGAAGGATGCCAGTAGCTTCGCCGATGGTGTAAAGTCGCTGGTGCTGAACAGTACGCCGATCGTGCCAGACGGCCGCCGCAGCAGTTGACTGCGGACTTTCGCGATCGGCGCGAAAGAGACGTTTGCCCGGCTGTCCTTGCTTTCGATCAACGCCCTGATGTCTTGATAATACACGGCCCCGTCAATTTGCTCCACCTCTTCGCTTAGCAACTCGACGGAGTAAGGCCAAGTCACTTGCGCCCCGCCGTGCTCGAACGCGCGGAGGACGAGATACTCGAACGCTTTGCCCGGTTCCCAACCGGGCGTGTCGCGCCGCTTGATCGCCAACCAGAGATCGCGCAATCGTGTCCAGTCGAGCGCACCGATTGCGGCCTCGTATTCCTCCGTCTTGGGCACGCTTGAGCGCCTCGTTGAATCCTTACCGAACCAATCTCCTTCCTCGTCAACCTGAGCATAGCCGAAATCCGGCGCCGTGCAATATGCCAATTGCTTTCCGCATGCCGCCTTGCTTCAGCCCCGATGGCCGCCACGTCGCCACGGCATCCGAAGACCTTTCGATCAGAGTCTGGGAGCTGGTCGGAGCCGACGTGCCCGCCGCGCCGAAGAAGGGAAGAAAGTCCAAGCCGGCCCCGTTGCTCGTCGGAGACTGATCCCTGACCGCGAATTCTAACAGCCGTCATCCAGCCGTCTCGAATCGTACGCGCCGAGCGACCTCGCGATCACCAGTGTCTGATCCGCAGACCTCGTGACCGACTCGACGAAGTACTGGTGCCGTTCGGCGATCGGGTAGACGCGATGCCGGTTGCCGACAAGTCTGACCCGGCAGGCGAGGAAGGTGCGGTGCAAGGGATCTTCGCCTAGCCGGGTGTAAAGGCTGGCCGCGCGGTCGCCGAACAGCTCCTGGCCGTCGCGGATGCCCCCATACAGGCGAAAGACGGTCGTCTCCGCCAGGGCCATCCAATGCCTCTGTCGCAGCTCGCGGCCCACGTCCAGTCCTCCGGGGCCGAGCTTCGCCTCGTCCCGGCGGGCGAAAACGTCGTCTTGCACCGTCGCCAATACCTTCGACAGCTTGGAGCGATCGCAAGGAGCCGCCAGAAAGCCCGCCACGCATTCTTCCCCCGCCTCGCCAGCGCGGCAGACGTCGGCATGGCTGCCGACCGCGATGATGCATGTGCCGCTCAACGCCAGCCCGCGGCAAACCTCCGCGGCGGCGGGAATCGTCCAGTCGATCAACGCCAGATCGGGCCGGAAACCCAAAGCTTCCTCCAGCGCGGCCTCGGCACACGAGGCGGCATGCACCTGATGGCCCATGAACCGCAACAACCCGGCTACGCCGTCCGCGGCCAGACGACCGTGATCGACGACAAACACGCGAAGAGACATGGCGGCACCTGGAATTTGGATACGCCGCCATTGTAGCGGCGCGCCGGATATGAACCAAGCAAAGGTCCGCCTCACTCCCCCATCACGTAAGCGAAGACCAAGGGCGCCACGATCGAGGCGTCGGAGTTGATCATGAACTTGGGCGCGTCTTTCTCCAGCTTGTACCAGGTGATCTTCTCGTTGGGCACCGCCCCCGAATACGAGCCGAAGGAGGTCGTCGAGTCGGAAATCTGGGCGAAATAGCTCCACAGCGGCACGTCTTTTTCCAGGTCCTGGATGATGAGCGGCACGGCGCAGATGGCAAAGTCGCCCGCAATGCCGCCGCCGATCTGAAAGAAACCGAGCCGGTGCCGCTCGGCGTTGTCGAGATACCAACGCACCAGGTGCTCCATCTGCTCCGTGCCGCTCTTGATCGCCGAGTGGCTCTTGACCTTTTTCTCCAGCACGCGGGCGGCAAAGATGTTGCCCAGCGTCGAATCTTCGTAGCCGGGCGTGTAGACCGGAATGTTCATGTCGTAGGCGGCCCAGACCCAGGAATGCTCCTTGGGAATCTGACGCACCTTGTCGAGCGTGCCGTCTTCGATCAGCCGGTAGAAATACTCGGTCGAGAAGTACGACTCGCCCTTTTCGGCGGCCGCGGTCCAGTATTCCAGCAGCTTGTGTTCGATATGCCGGATGACCGTTTCGGGAATGCAGGTGTCGGTGACGCGGTTGAAGCCGTCGTCGCGCAGGGCCAGCTCGGCGTCGGGCGAAAGATCGCGATAGTGCGGCAGCATGCGATATTCGTCGTGGGCCACCAGGTTGAAGATGTCTTCCTCGAAGTTGGCGGCCGTGCAGGAGATGGCGTGGATTTTGCCTGCCCGAATCATTTTGGCCAGCGAGATGCCCAGTTCGGCGGTGCTCATGGCGCCGGCCATGGCCAGCAACATTTTGCCGCCCTCATCGAGGTGCCGCCGCCAGGCACGAGCGGCATCGACGGTCTCCCGCGCGTTGAAATGCCGGAAGTGATGGTCCATGAAGTGGGTGATGGTCATGATGCAAGTCATCCTTTGAAGCCAATCTTGTCGCGCACCGCCTCCGGCAGGCGCTCGAGCAGTCGGCTGTGCTCGGCCAGCACGCGCAGGATCGCGGCCATGTCGTTTTCGATCCGAGCGAACCTCTCGTCGATCCGCGCGAACCTCTCGGAAGTGATGCGTTCGATCTCCGCCATGCGGCCGCGAAATGCCGCCTGATTCTGAATCAATATGGCCATTGCTTCGCCGAGGCGGTCCTGGCCGTTTTCTGTCGTCGCTTTCTTTGCCATAGATTGAGCACGCCGTGTTCAAGAACCCTCGGCAGGGGACGTCGTCAACGCTGACAACACCGAGCCATTTGGAGTGTTGGCTGCTTCAAGAATCGTAGTTCATCAAGGTCGCTGAGGCAATGTCGGCGAGGGACAGCGTTGGTAACTGACCCCTACCTGGCCCATCTGATTGCGAAGGAGCGGTACGGTGCGAGGGCAGCGCGTCGGACACGTTTGCGCGAAAGTCTCGCTCACGTTAGGATGGCCAGCATGGTCCCCGGTAAGCTGCCACATGATCCGAAGCCGCGGCCGAACCACCGCCGCTATATCGAAGTGTTGCGGAAAATGACGCCGGAGCAGCGCCTGGCAAAGGCGTTTGAATTATCGGAGATGCTGAAGGAGCTTCGCTTGCGTGAGCGCTTTCCTGAGTTGGACGAAGCCGCCTTCCATCGGCTCTTTCTCGACCGGCTCGCGAAGTGTTACAACCAGAACTATTAGCGCCGGTCGTTGATCACTCTTTGAAACCTGTTTTGTCGCGAACGGCTTCGACAGACGCGATCGTCACTTCTCCGAGGGTTGGGTGCGCCGTTGCGATTCAATGAAATGTACCCATTCTGGCAACTGCTGCCGAAAGTTGGGCGGAAAAGTGTGAGCGCTCGCGCCTGGCGTGATCAGCAATCGGACATTGGCGCCCATCTTTTCCGCCAGGCTTGCGTCGGACCGGGTGCTATGTACCGTCATTGGATGCTCGCGCTCCCCGCAACACAGCACATAGGCCTGGCGTCGATGCATTGAGCTGCTGCGGATCTGCCGCAAGTCGCGTGGTTTCTGTGAGCCAGGCGACAGGACAATCGCCCCGGCGAATTCCTCCGGGTACGTCATGGCGATTTCGAAGGCCATTTGCGCCCCTTGTGAGAAACCAAGCAGAATGACGCGCCGATTGTCAACCTGCTCCTGCTGAGCAACTTCGCGCAGTGCCTGGCGGACGCGCTCGGAGTCTCGGACCACGTCTTCAGCCCAAACAAACGAGGTACGTCCTCGGGGCACAGTCCCGCTAACCGCGACGAACGCCATCGCCAGTTGGTCGGCAAACGGCTGATAACCAATCGGAAAAAAACTGTGGGGATTGTCACCCAGGCCCGGCAGTCCTAACACGACTCCAACACGTGTGCCGGGCGCCAGTTCTTGCGGCATGACGAACGATGTGGCCGGCTGCCCCTTGCTGGCCCAATACTGATTTGTTGCTGCGAGAAACGGAGCAAGTTGTGCCCAGCGCCGGTCGCTCCGGACCGCGTCAAGGTCGTAATCTCTTCCGGCCCACTCAGCGTCGACGCCGTCACTTAGCGAGGCATCTTGCAACCAATAGATTGCGCTGTCTACGTCCCCGATGCGCGAATAGTAACAAGCCAGGTCGTACCTTCCACGGTCATTGGTGTGGACCGCCCAGTATTGCAGCGTCACCGCATCCACATAGTTGCCTTTTTGGGCGGCTTCCCGGGCGGCGCCCGCCAGAACCGGCCCCATCAAGCTGGATAAGTCTTTGCCTTTCCATAGTGCGTTTGGCGGCGCGGGCGGAGACAACTGAATCGGCACCAACGGCTTCCCATTCTGGTCGAAATTCGAGTATGCTCCGCCGGCGCCGCAACCAGTAGAGGTCGACAGCAAACACAGCGAAAAGAGAGCACAAACGACAGTGCCTAGCGGGCGGCGAAGCCGGCAATTGCGTTGCCTAATAATGCCAGCGCACATGATCGACCGCCTCACGTTCTGGACGCGAACCTGATAGTGAGAATAGCCCGCTCGCTGATCAGGATCAAGCAGCGCGGACAAGCCCGAAAACCCTCAAGCTATTTTGGCCGATGGAACGATTCAGGTCCATCCGGCAACGGGCTATCTAAACGTCGCCCGGCGTGATGAGTTACGATCCGCTCGGTCTATTGCACCTGAGCGGTCTGCGTTTGCTTGGCCTGCTGAAGCTGATCGTAGGCGGCTTTTTCGGCGGCGGCTTGCTGAGCGGCCGTCTGGGCGGCTTGAGCCGCGGCTGACATGCCCTGAGACTTGGCGGTGCGCTCGGCGACCAACTTATCCGCCTCGGCCTTCTCGGCCGATTTCTTCTCAGCCGCGGCCTTGGCGGCGGCGATCTGATCGGCGGCGGTCTTGGCCGCGGCCGCCTTGGCTGAGAAGTCGTTGGCCGCGGCCAACCGCGCCTCGTCGGCCTGCTTGGCAGCGGCGGCCGATGCGGCGGATTTGTCGGCGGCGGCCTTTGTGGCCGAACGTTTGTCGGCTAGGGTCTTTTCCGCGGCGGCAAGCTCGGCGGCCGCTTGCTCGACACGCTTCTTATTGTCGTCGTTGGCCGCTGCGGCCAGCGCCGCCGCGGCTGCTTGCATCGCGGCTTGTTTTTCGGCGATCAGCTTGACGCCTTCGGCCTGCTCGGACGCCGCCTTGTCGAATGCCTGCGCGTCGGCCGCGGCCGCGTCGGCCAGCGGCTTGGCCACGGCGGCCTTTTCGGCCACCGTCTTCTCGGCCGCCACGCGCTCGGCCTCGGTCTTCGCCACGTTGGCCTGGACCGCGGCCAGCGCTTGATTGGATGCCTCAAGTTCTTTGACACGCGCTGCGGCGACCGCTTGCGCATCGGCCAACTCCTTGGCGGCTTGCTGAGCGGCGGCCGCGGCCGCGGCGGCTTGCTGGGCGGCGGCGCTGGCCACCATTTCCAAGGTCGGCGGATTGGCGGGAAGGTGGGCGATCAGCTTGCCGTCGGCGGCATTCCACATGCGCACTTCGCCCGTCCAGTCGCCCGCCACGACACGGGCACCGTCGTGCGTAAAGGCGACTTCCATCGCCAGATCGGCGAAGGCCTCGAAGGCCCGTTGCTGGCCGCCGTTGCCGTCCCACATTTTGACCTGCTTGTCGCGGCCGGCCGAGACCAGGCGGCCGTCGTGCGTGTACTCCACTGAAGCGGTGCCGCCGCCGTGCGCTTGCCAGTTCTTGATCTGCGAGCCATTCTGCATCTCCCACAGGCGGACCGTGCCGTCCTCGCTGCTGCTGGCCAGCACGTTGCCGTCGTCGCGCCAGCTTACGTCGGTGATCGGCCCCGTGTGCCCGGTGAGGTTCTGATACTCGCGGCCCGTGTCGGCCTCCCAGACGAACAGTCCGCCGCTGCGGTCGCCCGTGGCCAGCAGCACGCCGTCGGGACTGAACTCGACGGCGGTGATCCAATCGGTGTGCTTCTTGATTTCATACTGCAGCGCGCCGTCGAGCGCGGAATAGACCCGCACCACGCGGCGCGGGCCGCCCAAGGCGATCAGCGTGTGATTGTTGTTGATGTCGGCCGCCAGCACGGTATCGAGCTCGTCGCCCACCGCGAACACGCGCTCGCTCGTCTTCACGTCGTAGACGGCCGCCAGTCCCTGCTTGGCGCTCCGTCCGCCGCCGGCCAGGAGCAGCGCTCCGGTGCGGCTGAACTTGAGCACTTGCGGCACGCCTTCGGGGAACGGTAGCACGGCGAGAAGCGCCGCGGTGTCGGAGTTGTACAGCGCGATCTGCTTTTGCCCGGCGATGGCCACCAGCGGCGCCCAAGGGCTGGAAGCAATGCCCGTCACGGCCGCAGCGCGCGGCGTATAGACGACCGGCTGCCGCACGACCTTGCCCGCTTCGGGCATGGCGACCGGTCCCGTCGGCTTGCCGGTGCCGGCGGTCACCTGCAGGTCCATCGACGGCTTTTTCTTGATCTTGGCGATCGACCCGGAGTTCTCCAACGCCCCCTCCGCGATCCACTGCTTGAGGATGGCCAGCTTGGCGTCGGCCAGCTTGGGCTGCTGCGGCGGCATTTCCGGCGTTTCGGTGTGCGAGACCAGCGCCCAGAGCCGCGAGGCATCGGGGTCGCCCGGCTCGATCACCTCGCCGCTGGCCCCGCCCCGCATCAGGGCCGCGAAGTTATCGAGCGCCAGGTCGCTCTTTTGCGTGTCAGGACCGTGGCAGTTGTAGCAATGCTCGCGAAAGATCGGCTGCACGTGCTCGGTGTAGTTGATCTTGGCCGCGGCGGGAGCGGCCGGCTTGGCCTCTTCGGCGAATGTCGGGCCGGCAAGGAAGAGCAGCATCAAACCGAGGGGGAATTGCAAATTGCAAATTAGTCGGCGCACGCGGTGTAGGTGAAAGCGCATTGAGTCTCAGGTTATCGTCTGTCGGTAGGGTGGGTCTGTTCTCGTGAGCCGGCTTTAGCCGGCTTTGATCGTCTGCCACCAGCTTTAGCTGGTGGGTAGCGAGGCAATCTATTATGTTTGAGCCGGCTTCAGCCGGGCTTCTCGACCATATCGCCGCGTCGAAGACTTGTTGCGGGCAAGGGCTAAAGCCGCCATCGAGAAGTCCGGCTAAAGCCGGCTAACAAATGTTATTCTTAACCGCAGACCACCGGCTAAAGCTGGTGGCAAGCAAGTCAAGTCCGGCTAAAGCCGGCTCATGATTCTCCCGGCGTTAATGGTTGAACACAAACTCGCGTGAATTCAAAACGGCCCAGAAGACGTCTTCCAACGCCTTCTGCGGCTCCTTCTCTTCGGCCACGGCGGCTTTGACCTTCGCCAGCTCGTCGGGCGTCGGCTTGCGCGTGAGGCAACGGACGTAGATCGACTCGATCGCCTGGTCCGGCGTCTTGCCTTCCTTCAGCGACCGTTGAATCAACCCGCCGTTGCGGATCTTGCCTTCGATCGTGTCGCCGTTGAGCATGTGCAACGACTGCGACAGGTTCGGCTCCGTCTTGACCTCGCACGAGCAGACCGTGTTGCGCGTCGAACGGCCGAACGTGTTCAAGAAGTAGGTGCTGCGGCTGCCGTCGGCAATTTGCACTGCCCGTGAGCCGAGCGGCAGGCCGGGGAATTTGTCTTTGGCATCGGTGGCTTGGCTGATGCAATCGAGCAGGTTTTCGGCCCGAACCCGGCGGATGCGGGAGTGGGCGAAGTTCAGCTCGTCCGATTCGTTGCTGGCGTTGCGCTCGCTGGCCCGCTGATACGTCTTCGAGTTGCAGATGTCGCGCACGAGCTGCTTGAAGTCGTAGTTGTAACCGGTCAGCTTGTCGCCCAGGGCCTTGTAGAGTTCGGGGTTGCTGGGCGGATTGCTGATCCGCACGTCGTCGACCGGATTGACGATGCCGATGCCAAAGAAGTGGTCCCAGACGCGGTTGGCCACGCTGGTGGCGAAGTACGGATTTTCGGGCGACGCCAGCCACTGGGCCAGCACTTGCCGGCGGTCTTGTCCTTTCACTTCCGGCTGCGGGCCGCCCAGGTATTTCGGCGGCATCACGCGGCCGTCGACCGGGTGCTTCACTTCGCCGCCGCCGGAATTGAACACGATCGTCTCGCGGTAATCTTCGCCGCGCTTGCGGCCGATCTGCGAAAAGAACGCCGCAAAGCTGTAGTAGTCGTTCATCGTCCAGCGGTCGAACGGATGGTTGTGGCACTGGGCGCACTGCGTGCGGATGCCCATGAACACCTGGGCCACGTTCTCGGCCGTTTTCAGCGTATCGCGCTCGACCTCGAAGTAGTTCGTCGCCGGGGTCTTGAACGTGCCGCCGGTGGCTCCCAACAGATCCTGCACCATCTTGTTCAGCCGCACGTTGTTCTGAATCTGCTGCGAGAGCCAGTTGGCGTAGAGATAGGCCGACTTGGCGCTCACCTGGTTCGTCGACCGGATCGTGAGCAGCTCGGCCCACTTCATGGCCCAGATTTCCGAGAACTCTTTCCGCTCCAAGAGCCGGTCGATCAGCTTGGCCCGCTTGGCCGGATCCTGGTCGGCGAGAAATTCGGCGTGTTCCTGCTCGGTGGGCAAGAGACCGGTGACGTCGATCGTCGCTCGCCGTAAGAAAACTTCGTCCGTGCAAAGCTCGCTGGGCAGAATGCGGAGCTTCTGCAGCTTGGCGTTGACGAGCTCGTCGATGTAATTGACCGGCGGATCGCTGGGCGGCGTGTACTGGATGTCCTTCGGCAACGCCAAAACCTGGCTGCCGACCGTATGCGTCTCGAAGCGGGCCATGACGAACGCTTCGCCGCGATTGGCCGCCGTCACCAGCCCGTCGGGCGTGATCGCCGCCGAGTTGTCGTTGTTCGTCAGGAACACGGCGAGATCCGTCACGTCGCGGTCGGTGCCGTCGGAATACTTGGCCCGCGCGATCATCTGCTGCGTCGCCCCCGCGCCTTCCAGCACGACCTGCTTGGGATACAGTTCAACATCGAGCACCTTTGCCACTTCACCGGCATCATAAGGCGCGCCCGCTTCGAGCCAGCGCAGCAGCGTGCGATAGTACTCGCTGTCGCGGTCGAAGCGTTTGCCGCCGGTGTGCTGCACGGTGCCGTCGATCTTCTCCATCAGCAAGCTTTCGGCCGGCAAGGCCAGGTTGATCCGTCGATAGCCCATTTCGTGCGTGATGCGAAAGTGGTCGCCGGCCGGATCAAAGCCGAAGAGCGAAATGCGGAAGCCGTCTTTGCCACGGGCTGCACCGTGGCAGCTTCCGGTGTTGCAGCCGGACCGCATGAAGACCGGCATCACGTCGAGTTGAAAGCTGATCGGCCGGTCGGCGGTGGCCTGCTTGACGGTGACGGGCACCGGCAACGTCTGGCCGTTGAAAGCGACTTCGAGCGTGGTCTGTCCGTCGGCTACGGGATAGAGCGTTGCGCCCTCGAGTTTGGCCAGGGCCGGATTCGCCAGTTTCGCTTGGGCCTGGCTTGTGACATCGAGCGTCACACCGTCGGCCCGCGTGGCCACCACGATGAACTTCTGGCGGTCGCGATTGGTGCTCAGTTCAACATCGGGCGGAAAGACCTCTACTTTCGCGATGGGGGCGTCGGCGGCGGCCGTGGAAACCAACACCGATGCGAGCACCAAACCAACGAGGGGAACTTGCAAATTGCGAAATGCAAATTGCGAATTGGCAATTGACCGCCGTACCGTCGACCGTATTCTTGCACCGCACGTAGCAGACAACGTCATCGCGACAGATCCTTTGTTAACCATCCAAGCATCGTCGCCCCTTTACCAATTTCAAATCTGCAATTTGCAATTCGCAATTCGCAATTTCCCCCTTACTGGCCGCCGCCGCCGGCTCCGGCCGCTGCCTCGGGCTTCTGCCCCGATTTCAGCGCCTTCTCGCGCTCCAGCCGCAACTGCTCCAGCCGCGTGAGCCGCTTTTCGGGCGGCTTCTCTGGCTGAGGCGCGGCGGCCACCGCCGTCGGCATCGGCGCGGGAGCGGTGGGCTTGGGCGGTAGCGGCGTGTCAATCCGCAATTCGCCCCCGCCCAGGTTGTGTACGATCGGTTCGCCGTTGGCCATCACGGTCGCACGGCAAAGCAACGTCTTATGACGGCCCGCCGGCGATTTGGCGGTGGTCTTCACGTGGAAGACGAGTTCCGTCGCGTCCTTGGTGAGCTTGGTCGGCTCGGTCGTTACTTCGAACGGCGTGCCCAACAACTCAACGACGGCCTCGCCTTCGAACGCCTTGTTGTTCTCGACCTTCACCACCACGTCGGTTTCCTGGCCCTGCTCGCAGGCCGTGGCATTGAAGGCGAACTTCACGTAAGGCTCGGCCACTTCGAGATTGGCGAGTTGCGTCGAGGCCATGATGCCTTCGTCGCCCACATTCGACCGGCCAATCACGGCGATCTTCCAGTGCCGGATTTCCGCCCCGCCGTTGGCCGTGAGCGGAATGACCGCTTCGTTCTCGTTCTCGGCGATCTTGATGTCGCCCGACGAGCCGACGCCCGGCGGGTTGTAAAGCATGCGAATGGCAATCGGCGCCGTAAAGCCTTCTTTGCGTTTGGCCACCACTTTCAGGCCCATCGAGCCGTTGCGGACCAGCGGCACCTTTGGCTCGACAACGTCGATGGTAAACGGTGCTTCAGCAGTGATCGCCGTGGCCATGCGGTGTGCGGTATGGCCCCACACCATGATGTTGTTCTGGCCTCGCACCAACCCAGTGACCTGCTCGACGTGCCCCTCGACTGGAATTTTCGAGTCGGTCGGTCGGCCAATCACATCCACCAGTGCTCCGGCCAAAGTCGCACCGGGCGCCGCCGTGAACAGCACCGGCACCTGGCTCTGGTTGGCCGCCATGGGCACGGTTTCGAACGTCAGGCCGGCCGGCAGGTCTTTCATGTCGAGCAGCAACTCGCCGCCAAAATCTTTCCGCTGAGCGCTGACCAGAATCGCCATGCGATTGCCCTGCGGTACGCTGGTGGTAATGTCGAAATACTGCCTGCGTTCGGGCAAGCCCATGGTGAGCCTGGGGTGTACCGGCTCGAGTTGCACGCGATAGGCGTAATCGACGCGGCCTTTGTTCAGGTGATCGCGCACGCTGACCAGATAGTTGCCGTCGGCGGGCGGGTTGAATCGCAGATAGCTGTCGGGTCCGCCGCTGTCGTCGTTGCCCGCCACCGTTCCGCCGTCTTCGCGGTGAATGTACAGGACCGGATCAAGTTGCGAACGAATTCCGCGGCCAAGCACATGGATGTCGAGTTGCTGGCCTTTCTTGGCGGCGAACTTGAAGAAGTCGATATCGCCGTCCTTTTCAATCACGCCGTTGAGAGCGGCGGGCGTTTCGAACACGGGTGCGTTGACCGGTGCGTCGTTCGGCTCGACTTCCATCACGTTGGTCAGGCCATCGAGCACGAAGGCGTTCGGCGAAGGAGAAATGCCCTTGTCGTCCTTGGCAAACAGGCCGAAAGGCACCGTCGCGTCGACCGGGACGACATAGTTCTCGCTTCGCTCACCGAGCATGTCGCCGAGCCATCGCAGGGCAACCGTCTCACCCGGCTTGCCGCCGGCAGGAATCGCGGCGGTCGGCCGCGGGAAGCGTCCGACGTGCAAGCGATAGGTGCAGGCGCCGTTGCCGCCAAACGCGCTCTCGCGGACCATGATCGTATACTGGCCGTCATCGGGAGCGACGATCGACACCACGCCGTCTTGCCAGACCAAAGCCGCGTCGTCGCAGGCGGTCAGCTCGAAGCGGTTCTTGTCGAGGACCGACAGCACCGGATCGAAGAAAAAGTTGCCCAAGCGGATGCCTTCGATCTCGGCCGTGATCCGCTCGCCTTTCTTGGCCTCGACGAGGTAATAGTCGACGTCTTCGTTGTTCACGAAACCGTTGACCGTGACGTCGAGGTTGATCTTTTGCGGCGTGGCGAACTCGCTGTTCGGCTCGACCTCGGCGACTTCGGGCATGGCGCCCACGCTGAAGGTGCGCAGGTTGCTGATGCCCGTGGCCGTGCGCATCCGCATGGCGTGAATGCCGATGCGGCAATCCGGAGCGATTTGCAGCCGCGTTTTGACGGCCTTTTCGTTGCCGGCTTCGAGGCTCAGGACTTTGATGCCCGGATAATAGAGCATGATTTCCTGAGCGTCTTCGAGATCGTCGCCGTTGAAGGACACGTCGATTTCGGTTCCCCGCTGCGCGCCGTAGGGTGCAATGCCATTCAACCGCGGCCCGCCGAACCCCCGCCGCCGCTGTGCCAGCGCGACGTTGGATGCCAGCAGAACCGCCAAACCGACGACAACGACTCGATGGACTGTGGAAGTCATAATCTCGTGTTCCAATCCAAAATCCAAAATCGAAAATCCAAAACGGAACGGTGGGCCAGCGCTCGCAAGCTCGCTGGTCCCACCCTACATAATTACGCGAGCAGCCCCTTGCGCACCTTGCCGCCGTCGACGATCTCGATCGGCCGGTTGCCGGGGGCCATCAGCTCTTTGTCGGCGATGATGCCGAGTTGGTGGTACACGGTCGTCGCCAGATCGGCAGGTCCGATCTCGTCTTCTTCCGGCTCGCTGGCGGTCGAATTCGACGAGCCGAAGATCGAGCCGCGCTTGATGCCGCCGCCCGCCAACACCACGCTGAACACCTTCGGCCAGTGGTCGCGGCCGGCGTTCTGGTTGATCTTCGGCGTGCGGCCGAACTCCGACGACACCATCACCAGCGTGTCGTTCAACAGGCCGGCGCGGTCGAGATCGGCAATCAGGGCCGAAAACGCCTGGTCGAAGGCGGGCATCTGGTTCCGCATGCTCTGCGTGATGGCGTTGTGCATGTCCCAGCCGCCGTAGGTGAGCGTGACGAAACGCACGCCCGCGGCCACCAGCCGCCGGGCCATCAGCATCCGCTGCCCGGCCTGATTGCGGCCGTATTCGTCGCGGACGCTGGGCGATTCGGCGTCGATGTTGAACGCCTCACGGGCCTGCTGCGAGCTGACCAGGCTGTAGGCCCGATCATAAAACGTGTCCATCGCCGTCAAAGCGTCGGACTTTTCCTTCTTGGCGAAGTAATCGTTCACGGCCTCCAGCGCCGAGCGACGGCGGCTGAAGCGGGCTTCATCGACACCCCCTTGCGTCGCCAGATCGAGCACCTTGAAGCCGTTGTTGGCCGGATCGGAGCCGAGGCTGAACGGGGCGAACGACGAGCTGAGGTAGCCCGTGCTGGCGAATTCGTTCGGCACGTTGGGAATGCAAACGTAGGGCGGCAGATTGTTCCGCGGGCCGTACTCGTGGCTCACCACGCTGCCCATGCTGGGGAACACCAACGCCGGGCTGGGCCGATAGCCGGTGAACATGTTGTGGGTGCCGCGCTCGTGGGCGGCCTCGCCGTGCGACATCGAGCGGACCACGGTGATCTTGTCGGCGATGGCCGCGGTCTTAGGCAGCACCTCGCAAAACTCGGCCCCCGGAATCTTAGTGGGAATCGGTTTCATCTCGCCGCGGTATTCCAGCGGGGAGAAGGGCTTCGGATCGAACGACTCCTGCTGGGCCATGCCACCCGGCAGAAAAATATGTATCACGCTCTTGGCCTTGGCCTCGATGAAGTCGTAATTCTTTTGTTCCGCCTTGGCCTCCTGAAGTCGAAAGAAATCCGCCAGCGACAGTCCGATGCCACTCACGGCACCCACGGTCAAAAATCCACGTCGGCCGACGCGATCGGTAAGCATGCAACTTCTCCTCGATAGGGGTTGAAAAGCGGTTTGGTTCAGGGCGGGCATTCGGTTCCACGGGCGGCCGCGGTGCGGCAAAAGGCCCGGAAAACGCGAAACTTGGACTACTTCATCCGCAGGCCGGGGTGGGGCGCCTCTCGGCCTCTCTCTTCGGGAGGCGGCACGAGCGGCGTATCCGGCTGTCGGCAGATGCGGGGTGTGCGTTGGCATCTGCCCAGGCAGGTCTCTGGCATTCGTTCTTGGGCAAACCAGCCCTAACCCATCAACGAATACCAAGCTGACGATACCCGGTGTCGAAGCGAATGTCAAAGAGATTTTATTCAACCAGCCCCCGCAACGTCCGCAGATTCAGCACGTCGAGCTCTTCGCCGTCGACGATCCCCTTGGGCGTTTCCAGATACATCGGCACCTGCTGAAACCGCTCGTCGTTGAGCAAATGCCGGAACGGTTCCAGGCCCAGCTTTCCCCGGCCGATGTGCTCGTGGCGGTCGACGCGCGAGCCGAGCTCGCGTTTGCTGTCGTTGAGGTGAAACGCCTTCACCCGTTCCAGCCCCACGAGGGCGGCAAGCTGCTTCATGGTGGCCCGATACTGGCGGAGCGTGTGCAGCGGGTAGCCGGCCGCGAAGATGTGGCAGGTGTCGACGCAGACGCCGAGCCGTTCGGGCTGCTTCACGCCGTCGAGAACCGCCGCAAGCTGCTCGAAGCGATGGCCGAGGCAGCTTCCCTGGCCGGCGGTCGTTTCCAGCAGGATGCGCACCTGAACCCCGCGCGTCTGGCGGTGGATTTTATTCAGCGCCGAGACGACCCGCCGCAGCCCTTGCTTTTCGCCGCTGTCGACGCACGCGCCGGGGTGCGTCACCACGTAGGCCAGGCCCAACAGCTCTGCCCGCTGGATTTCGACGACGAACGCCTCGATGCTGCGCCGCCAGAGCACTTCGTCGGGGCTGGCGAGATTGATCAGATACGAGTTGTGGGCGATCGGATGTCCGATGGTCAACGCCGAGAGCGTCGAGCGGAACTTGACCGCTTCGTCTTCCAGGATCGGCTTGGCCCGCCATTGGTTGCTGTTCTTGGTGAATACCTGAAGGCAATCGCAGCCGCAACGATGGGCGATCTCGATGGCCTTGTAGTATCCGCCGGCAATCGACGTGTGCGATCCGAGAATAGGCATCTTCAACTCGCTTATCTGACCGTTTGTTCGCCCGACCCAGCGGGACCGCTAAAGACCACGGTTCATTTTAGCGGTTCCTGCCGGAAACAGCCGCCAGCCCCGGCACCAAAAAATCAACCGACCCATCAGGGAGCGCTTGCATTGCGCGCCTGCAAGCGTTAGATTGACGGCGTCGGCCAATCGCCGACCGCCCAGTCCAGATACCTGCCCCGTCTGCGACTGGGTTTTTCTTGCGCCGTTGCGAACGCCAAGGAAAGGACCAGAACCGTGCCAAAAAAGCCAAGCCGAGCATCGAAGCGGCCAGCCTCGATCCGCTGGGAGTTCGAGCCAGACATCCCCACGCACGACTTTTTCGAAGGCGGATCCCTGGATGACTTGGGGAACCTTGACGAAGCCGTCGATGGCTTCGTCTGGTGGTTGGAAAAGGGTTATTTTATGATCTGGGAGGCGGTCGTCTGTGAAGAGCAGGACATCCCCCTCACGCCCAGGCAGAAGAAGATGTTGGGCGGCCTGCTGAACTTCAATGATGTTGGAGACGATGAAACCCTTTACATCGACGAAATCCCCCGGCCCAGCGAACCCTGGCACGTCATCCTCAACAAGATCGTGCCTCACCTGCTGATCGAGCCATTTCGCACTTTTGACGGTCACGAGCAGGTGCAATGCGATGGCTGGAACCGGATTGCGACCGCCCTGCGAGAGCATGGGCTGGGCCTTTCTTTGCCTCCCGGCGTGGAATCTTGGGAGGCATTGGTTCCGGTGGAGTTGCGGCACAAACTCTGGCTGCAATCGTGCTTCAACAGCCTCGACGGCTTGGGACAGGATGCGAGCCTGACCCTGAAAAACCCTGGAGAGCATTACCTGGTGGACTGGTGCGTCAAACGCTTGCGGGAATGCAAAGAGAGCGTCGCCTACTTCGGTCTCACCCTTGAATCGCTGCTCAACCGGCTTGTGTTGCCCGTGCAGGACCAGCCGATCTTCTTGAAAATGATGCAGGACAAGCTCGGCCTGAGTTCGGACCACGAACAAATCGCCGGCCGGCTTTAGCGTTGAAGTGGGCGTCGTGGGGGCAATCACCCCGCAGTCATTGCCGCCAGTCCATTCGATTCGCTCCTTCGCCTGATTGACCGTTCAGCGACGACCGTGCGTTCCGGGCCGTCAAAAGTCGCCCGACACCGTCAGGTCGTCGAAATAGGTGCGGGCGTCGGCTTTCGTCCACAGGCCGATACGCCCGGCATCGGCGAACGTCGTGTCTTCGGCGTCGAGATACCGTTTGCCATCGTAGTAGCAATCGATCCCGTCGCCGCGCATGGTGACGCGGAGGGTGTGCCAGCCGTCGGTGTGCTTGATGTCACGGCTGTCGAGCAGCGTCCGCTTGCCGGCGACAACGTGATAGAGACGGAAGTTGTTCTCCAGCGGGTTATAGCGGCAGATGTAGTAGTTGTCTTTGTCCTTGGCCCGCCAGACCAGTCCGCCGCCGCGGTCGTCGTCGCCCGACACCGCTTTGAAGCGCACGCTCAGATCGACGTCTTGCACCTCGAAGCCGTCGACGAGCACCACGTTAAAAACCTTGTCGGGGTTCTTCGCCGACTGGAAGAGCACTTTGCCGCGGTCGACGAGGGCGGTTTTCCATTCGCCGACTTCCTCGCGAAAACCGCGCGGCACGGTGCCCGGCGCGTCGTCTTCGAATGTCCACGTCTGTTTCGCCTCCGCGGCCGCCAGGAATCCAGCAGTCAAGCAACAAGCAATGGCCAAGAACCTTCGTGCAACCATCGTGAGTTTCTCCAACGGCAATCATTTGCGGCCGGCTCTGTAGAGAACGCCCTCCGTGGTGTTCCGCGAAGACCGGCACGGCGCCAACCGTCGTGCGGCGGAACGCCACGGAGGGCGTTCCCTACAGAGCCGGCACCAGCGACATTATAGTGGACCATTTTCGATTTCGCTGCTACCGTTAGGCGTTGGTTCTTCGGGAATGAGCTTTGCATTCCTGGAGGGACGTTTGGCACGTAAGTTTTTGCGGAGGTCAGCCATGAAAATCGAGTTGCGCTACTGCTCGGTTTGAAACTACGAACCGAAGGCTGTCAGTTTGGCAAGCCGAATTCTGTCGCAATACAAATTGCAGATCGAACGCCTGGAGTTGGTGCCCGACCGTGGAGGATGTTTCGAGCTTTCGGTCGACGGCGATCTGATCTACTCGAAGCTCAAGACGGGCGAGTTTCCGGATGAGGAGGCGATGATCGGCAGCATCGGCAAGCAGCTTAAAAAGAGGTTGTGAGCCGGACGGCTCGCGTCTGTTTGTACTGCACGCGCGAAACGGAGACATCTTCGGTGGCTGGGGCAGAGGCTGGCCACGTAACGGTCGAGAATGCTCAGAAACGCCGCGGCCAGCCGATGCCCCGGTAGCGTCACCACCGGGGCATCGCTTGGCCGGCGGCGCGTTTTGTGGTGCGAACTCGGTCTCGGCCAAGCTCTGCCCCAGCCACCCCCATTTCTCTCGACGACGCCCCGTCTACCGTCAGCCGAGCTTCTTGCGCAAGGTGGCGCGGTGCATGCCGAGCATCTGAGCGGCCGCCAGGCGGTTGTTGCCGGTACGCTCCAAGACCGCATCGAACAGCGGCGGCTCCACGGTGTCGAGCAACTGTTGATACAACTCGACCGGCGCATCGGCAGACGCCAGCCGCGCCGCCACCCAACCGCGCACCGCGTCGCCCAATGCGGTGCCGACGTCGACAGCGCAATTGGCCGTCGGCGGGCATATCGGGGGCAGATGCTCGGGGTAGATCGTGCCCGACCGGGCCAACAGGGCGGCGTGCTCGACGGCGTTTCGCAGCTCGCGCACGTTGCCCGGCCAAGGGCGGCGGCGAAGTTCGTCGATCGTGGCATCGGCAAAGGCTGCTTGCCCGTTGGCGTGCAGCCGGCGCAAGAAGTGCTCGGCCAACGGTGCGATGTCGTCGACCCGCTGGCGCAGCGGCGGCAGCTCGATCTCGAATACGGCCAGGCGGAAAAACAGGTCTTCGCGAAACGTGCCGGCCTGGACCTCCTTTCGCAAGTCGCGATGCGTGGCCGCGATCACGCGAAAGGCCGCCTTGCGAGGACGCACGTCGCCCACGGGCGTCACCTCTTGCTGCTCCAGCGCCCGCAGCAGTTTCACCTGCACGGGAAGCGGAATCTCGCCCGCCTCGTCGAAGAACACCGTGCCGCCGTCGGCCAGTTCCAGCAGTCCCTGGCGGGCCTGGTCGGCCCCCGTGAAGGCGCCCCGCGCATGGCCGAACAACTCGCTTTCGACCAGTGCCGGATTGAGCGCGGCCAGGTTGACGGGCACCAGCGGGCCGGACGCGCAGGCCGAGTGCCGATGGATGGCCCGCGCCACCAGTTCCTTGCCGGTGCCGCTTTCGCCCGTGATCAGCACCGACGCGTTCGTATCGGCCACCAGCGCGATGCGTTTGAAAACCTCCTGCATGGCGGGACTCGTCCCCACCAGTTCTTCCGTCACCGCGGCGCTCGCTGGCGCGGCCGCCACGGGCGCGACGCGTCGGGCAAGCGCCCGACGCATGACCGATGCCGCCTGCTCGACGTCGAACGGCTTCGTCATATAGTCGAAAGCGCCGTTGCGGACCGCTTCGACGGCCGTCGCCAGATTGCCGAACGCCGTCATCACCACGATCGGCGCCTGTGGCTCGAGCGCTTGCAATTCGCGCATGGCCGAGAGACCATCCATGCCGGGCAAGCGGACGTCGAGCAGCACCAGGTCGAACGGCCGCCGCCGGGCCAAGTCGATCGCCTCTTCCGCCGACGCCGCAGCGACGGCCGTATGTCCTTCGTCGACCGCCAGCCGCCGCAGCGCCCAGCTTATGGTCTCTTCGTCGTCGACGATCAGAACGTTCATGGGGCAATTCTGGATTTTGGATTTTGGATTTTGGATTGTTCCGCGTCCGGTTTTGGCTGTTGATTCAATCCAAAATCCAAAATCGAAAATCCAAAATCGTGCCTGGGCAGGCGCAGCTCAAAACAGGTCACACCGCCCTGGCGCCGATAATCGAGCGTCCCGCCGTGGGCCTGGGCGACCTGTCGGGCAACCGCCAACCCCAGGCCGATGCCTTCGGGCTTCATCGTGGCGAAAGGCTCGAACAGCCGCTCGGCGATCTCGGCGGCAATGCCCGGCCCGCCATCGAGCACGCGCAACAGCACTTCTTGTTTCGTCGCGGCAAGCTCCAACCGCAGCCATCCGCCGGGTCCGGCTGCCTCGACGGCGTTCAGGGCCAGGTTCATCAGCAGTTGCCGGAGTTGTTCCGGGTCGGCTTCGACGCAGCCCTCGCCTTCGTTGGTAATGAGCGGCGAGTCGCGACGCTCGTCGGTCGTCCGCAGGTCGACTTTACGGTGGCGACAAGTCGGTTCGATCATCTTGGCGACGTGCTCGACGATCGGCCAGGGATCGCAACGGGTTTTCTGCAGCGGCCGGGGCTGACCGGCCGAGAGGAACTGTTGCAAGTGCTCTTCGGTCAACTGAAGCTGCCGCAGGGCGACATCGAGGCTCTCGTCATCGGCATGACAGCCGTGCCGCTGGTGAAGCTGCACGGCCATGCGAGCGCCGGTGATGTCGTTGCGTAGATGGTGGGCCAGTCCGCCGCTGAGCTGGCCCAGCAACGTGAAGCGCTCGGCCCGGCCGATGGCGCGGCGCATCTGCGTTAATTGCTCGGCGAGCACGTTGACGGCGCGCGCGAGATCGCGCAGCTCGTCGTTTCGCTGCGGCAACGGCAGGGTCTGAAAATCGCCCTCGGCAAGCCGGGCCACCTGGGCGCGCAGACGGGCGATGGGGCGGCCGAGTCGAACGGCGATGACGGCGGCCACCACCATAAACGCGGCCAGCGTCGCCGCGCCGACGAGGAGCGGCGGCAGGGCGGCTTCGCGCCGGCTGGCCCGCCAATGCTGCTCGGGATAAAGAATATCGAGCGTCAACGATTGCGTCGCCGGTCCCCGCGGCGGCATGGCCAGCGACGACAGAAAGAAACCGTTGCCGCCGGCTTCGATGAGCGGCCCCAAGGCAAGCTGTTGCCAAGGGCGGCCTGGCAAGCGGCCCGCGCTGTGGGCGGGCGCCGTTTTGCTCCGCGCCGCGACCTTGCCCGACGCGTCGAAGAGCACGAATTCCGCGCCGCTCAGGCCGCGCATTTGTTCCAACACGGTGTCGGTGAGCGGGAAGGTCGACTCCACGAGGGTGCGCCCCAGATTGCGCACTTGCTCGTCGATTTGCCGCTCGGCGCGTCGGGCCGCCAGGAGCGCGCTGAGCGCGCTGACCGACACCAGACCGATCAGCATGGCCGCGGCGAAGGGAACCAGGATTTGGTAGCGGATGGGCCAGCGCATGGCAAAGTCGCGAAAAAGAGCTTCCCTTGGCATCATAGATGGCCCGGCGTGGGCCTTCAAGAAACGCCGTGGTGGTGATACCATTTGCCTTATGACAGAAACACCCCCCACCCCGCATCCGGAAAACGCCCCGCCGCCCTGCGCCATGGTGATCTTCGGCGCCAGCGGCGACTTGACCAAGCGAAAGCTGCTGCCGGCGCTGTATAACGTCGCCACCAGCGGCCTGTTGCCCGAAAAGTTCGGCGTCGTCGGCTTTGCCTTCGACGAGATGAGCGCCGACCAGTTTCGCGACGCGCTGACCGCCGAGATGAAGGATTTCGTCGGTTCCGCGTTGGACGAAAAGCGGTGGAACGAAGAGTTCGCCAAACGCATCTATTACGTGAAGGGGAACTTCGAAGATCCGCAGGCCTACGCCGAACTGAAAAAAACGCTGGCCACCGTCGATCAGCAGTGCGGCACCGACGGAAACTACCTGTTCTACCTGGCGACGCCGCCGTCGTTCTTCGACAAGATCGTCAAGCAGCTCGGCGCGGCCGGCCTGGCCACCGAGCCGAGGGGCGAAGGCGACGACGGCCCCGCCAACCGCTACCGCCGCGTGATCATCGAAAAGCCCTTCGGCCACGATTTCGACTCGGCCAAAGCCCTGAATCGCGAGATCGGCAAGGTGCTGCGCGAAGACCAGATCTACCGCATCGACCATTACCTGGGCAAAGACACGGTGCAGAACATCATGATCTTCCGCTTCGGCAACGGGTTGTGGGAGCCGACCTGGAACCGCCGCTACGTCGATCACGTGCAGATCACCGTGGCCGAAAGCGTGGGTGTCGAGCATCGCGGCCTGTATTACGACAAAGCCGGCGCCCTGCGCGACATGGTGCCCAACCACATCGCCCAGCTCCTGGCGTTGACCTGCATGGAGTCGCCCATTTCGTTCAGCGCCGACTCCGTGCGCGACGAAAAGGCCAAAGTGCTGCGGGCCATTCACCCGCTCGACGAAGAAGACGTGCTGCGCGACGCGGTGCGCGGGCAGTACGGGGCCGGCACCGTCGACGGGCATCCCGTGCCCGCCTATCGGGCCTCGCCCAACGTGTCCCGCGATTCGAGCACGGAGACGTACGTGGCCATGAAGCTCTCGATCGACAACTGGCGCTGGGCCGGGGTGCCGTTTTATATCCGCACCGGCAAATGCCTGCCCACGCGCGTCACGGAAATCGTGATCCAGTTCAAGCACGTGCCGCTGATCTTGTTCCGCGAGACTCCGGTCGAACGGCTGACGGCCAACCAGCTTATCTTGCACATTCAGCCCGACGAGGGGATCTCGCTGCGTTTCGAGGCCAAAAAGCCGGGCTTCGGCATCGAGACACACCCCGTGACGATGGACTTCAGCTACGAACAGGCGTTTGGCATGAAGCCGCTGACGGGCTACGAAACGCTGCTCTATGGCTGCATGCAGGGCGACGCCACGCTCTTCTTGCGGGCCGATTTCGTCGAGACCGCCTGGGGCTTTTTGCAGCCCATCCTCGACGTTTGGGGCACCTTGCCGGCGCGCAAGTTTCCCAACTATGCGGCCGGAAGCTGGGGACCGAAGGAAGCCGACGAACTGATCGGCACCGACGGCCGGCAGTGGAGAAACCCATCATGATTCTGGCGGGCGACGTCGGAGGAACCAAGACCAACGTCGGTTTCTTCCAAGTCGAAGGCCACGGCCGCTCGCTGCGAGTCACGTCGGTCGTCGAACAAACGTATCACAGCCGCGAACACGCGAGTCTCGACGAGCTGGCGCTGGCCTTTCTCAACCAGCACAAGCTGCAAGCTTCGGTGGCCTGCTTCGGCGTGGCCGGACCCGTGCGGCACGGCCATAGCCAGGCCACGAACCTTCCCTGGACCATCGACGCCGCCCGGCTGACAGCCGAATTGCGCGTCGAGCGAACGCTGCTCATCAACGACCTGGAAGCGAACGCCTGGGGCGTCGCCCAGCTCGACGAGCGGGATTTCGCCGTGCTGAACCAAGGCGCCGCTGATAGCGAAGGCAACGCCGCCGTGATCTCGGCCGGCACGGGCCTGGGCGAAGCCGGGCTTTACTGGGACGGCCGGCGGCACTTGCCCTTTGGCTGCGAAGGCGGGCACGCCGATTTCTCGCCCCGCAACGCGTTGGAAAGCGGGCTGCTGGCATTTCTCTTGGAAGAATTCGGGCATGCATCTTGGGAGCGGGTTCTTTCCGGCCCCGGTCTGCACAACGTTTATCGTTACCTGTGCCGAATCAAACCTGGGGCGGAATCGCCGGAGGTGGCCCGCGAGATCGCGACCGGCGACCCTCCGGCGGTGATTTCGTTGGCGGCCCAGCAGGGTTGTTGTCCGATCTGCACTGAAGCGATGGGTCTGTTCGTCTCGCTGTATGGGGCGGAGGCGGGCAACCTGGCCTTGAAGCTGATGGCGACCGACGGCGTGTACCTTGGCGGCGGCATTGCGCCGAAGAACGTGGCGGCACTCCGGCAGGGCGACTTCATGCGGTCTTTTGCCGCCAAGGGCCGCATGCGGCCGGTGTTGGAAGCGGTTCCGGTGCGGGTGATCTTATCAGCCAAGGCCGCGCTGCTGGGCGCGGCCCGCTGCGCGGCCACCCGTAGCCCGCTTGCTCCGCAAGCGGAGGGACCGTAGCCCGCTTGCTCCGCAAGCGGAGTGAACTTCCGGTCGCAAGGCGGACGTAACCCCACCATTGGCCAACTGACAGATTCTGTCAGTTGCGCAGGCGTTCCCCGTCCGGCCGGCAAGCCAAGCGATCATCGCGATCTAAAACACTTGTGAAAAATAAAAGCATTTAGCGTCATGGCCCAGCGGTAACACCTGTCCGCATATACCTTTAGAGCCAACAGGCCCACGTCGTTTGCTGAAAACTTGATCGCTCCGTCCCCAAGATTCACGAGCCCCAACAGCTCGCGTTGGAGGATTCCAAGCGTGCTGTTGAGTTGAGCGACAATTGAAAGCTCCTCACCCGCGGATGCGGGGATGATTTTGTAGAATTCCTTGCCGTACACGCCGTCGACATTCCATAGCACCATGTGCCGCTCGCCAAACGTGCGCGGGAAGAGAATCGGCGCTTTCAGCGAGGAATTTCCCTCCTGCTTGACCCCGTAAAGGACCACTCCCGCGCAGTCTGTTGTCAGCTTGATTTGCTTGGCATCCTTGGCTGGCTTGAGGGGGTCAATACCGCGGCACGCTGGCGTCGATCTCGGCCGACCAGGCGTCGATGCCGCCCGACATGCTTTGGGCCGCGGCAAAACCCTGCTGACGCAACCACTGGGCCACCCGCAGGCTGCGGCCGCCGTGGTGGCAATGGACCACGATCGCTCGGCCGCGGTGCGGCTCAAGTTCGCTCACGCGCTCTTGAATCTCGCTCATCGGCAACAACCTCGCGGCGACGATCTTGGCCACCGCATATTCGTCGGCCTCCCGACAGTCGAGCAGCAGAAAGTCGTCGCCCGCGTCGAGCTTGGATTTGACCGCCTGGCAGGGAATTTCCAATTCAAGTTCGGACATGGGCTATCAACGGTGGGTGGTAATGATTTCAGGCCATTCTACCGCGTTGCTTTTGATTTAGGCAACGAACGCACCCGGCTACCGGTATTGATTTCATCTGCTGCCGCGTGCGGTATATAATGCCTCCGCATCAACCACCCTACTCGTGACTTCCGCCGTGGCCCAGCTCGATCCGGACCGCCAACGCGAATTTGCCCTGTCGATCGTCGAGCGGCTGCGCGAGGCGGGGCACGAAGCGTATTGGGCCGGCGGTTGCGTGCGCGATCTGCTGTTGGGCCGGCAACCGAAGGATTACGACGTGGCCACGAACGCCCGGCCCGCCGAAATCCGCGATCTCTTCGGTCGCCGCAAGACGCTCGATATCGGCGCGGCCTTCGGCGTTGTGGCCGTGGTCGGCCCCCGGCAGTCGGGCATCGTCGAAGTCACCACCTTTCGCTACGACGTGGGCTATAGCGACGGGCGGCATCCCGACGGCGTCACCTTCACCACCGCCCAGGACGACGCCCAGCGCCGCGACTTCACCATCAACGGCCTATTTTACGATCCGCTGGCCAACGACGAAAGCCGGCGCGTGATCGACTTCGTGGGCGGCATCGACGACCTGGAGCGGCACGTGGTGCGCGCCATTGGCGATGCTCGTGCCCGCTTCGGCGAAGACAAGCTGCGCATGCTGCGCGGCGTGCGGTTTGCCGCCACGTTCGGCTTCGCGCTCGATGCCGCCACGCGCGAGGCCATCGTAGAGTTGGCGCCGACGGTCAGCGTCGTCAGCGCCGAACGAATCGCCCAGGAAATGCGGATGTTGCTGGTCTTGCCGGCCCGAGCGCGGGCGGCGGACCTATTGCGCGAGACGGGCTTGCTGGCTTCGATCTTGCCCGAACTCGTGCCGCTGGCCGATACGCCGGTCGCGCCGCACCGGCCCGAGCTGGGCAATCTTTGGCGGCGGACGCTGGCGGTGCTCGATGGGCTTCAGCGGCCGCGGTTTCCGTTGGGTCTGGCCGCGCTGTTGCACGCCGCAGCCTGTCAGGGGCATGAGCCGCCGGAGGGCGAGGGTGCTCACCGGGCCGCTGAGATCGTCAACCAGGTGTGCCAGCGCTGGCGGCTGTCGAACAAAGAAGCGGAACGGGCCTCTTGGCTCGTCGAGCGGCACCGCGCGCTGCTGAATGCGGAGCAGATGCCGTGGCCGCGGTTACAGCGGCTGTTGACGAGCGAGGGAATCGACGACCTGTTGAAGCTGCACGCGGCCATCGCCGCGGCCGCCGGCCACGACGCGTCGCACGTCGACTATTGCCGCGGCCGGCTGGCGTTGCCGCCCGATGAGTTGAACCCGCCGCCCCTCTTGACCGGCGACGACCTGATTCACCACGGGATTCCGCCGGGGAAGATTTACAAGAGCCTGTTGGACCAGGTGCGTGATGCTCAGTTGGAGAAGTCCGTTCGCAGTCGTGAAGAAGCGATCGCGCTGGTCGATCGGATCGTGCAAAAGGGTCTTGGGACTTAGGTCACGGGTCTTGGTCTCGAAGTGCATGCACATGTTTCAGTATGACGCTGTTGACGAAGCGGCGACTGAGCGACTCGGCATTGAAGTTGCGAACGTCGTGCCTCGCCCGGCGGTCGTCGCCTTGTGCGGCACGCTTGGCGCCGGAAAGACCCGGTTGGTGCGCGCCATCGCCCGCGGCCTGGGCATCGATCCGGAATCCGTAACCAGCCCGACGTTCGTTTTGCTGCACGAGTATCCCGGCACGACGCCGCTCTTTCATTTCGACGCCTATCGTTTGCGCGACGAAGACGAGTTCTGGCAGCTTGGGGCCGACGAGTATCTCAGCGGTCAGGCGGGCGGAGTCGTCGTCATCGAATGGGCCGACCGCGTTGCCGGCTGCTTGCCCGACGAACGGCTGGACATCACGATTGAGGTTGTCGGCCCGACGGAGCGCCGCTTTTCGATCGCGGCCCACGGCGACCGCTACGAGGCGTCGCTCAGGCAGCTCATCCGGCGGTATGGTGGATCTTAGCCCGGCGGTGCGCGGATTTATTCACGGCGCCGACCGCACTGCAACGCCAAAATGCTGCGCTCGTCGCGGACTGCCGTAGGTGGCCTCGTCGGTCACTAGCCGTAGCGAGCGAATGCGGCGCGGGCCGATTTCATAATCGAAGTAGCCGGCCACCGTCGCCTCGACAAAGTTGTCGTCGTCGCGGCGGGGGTAGAAAGGGTGCTTCATTTTCAGCTCGCCATCCAACCGCACGCGCGCCAAGCCCTCTTCGACCGAGACGACCTTTGCCCGCAGCGACTCCCGGTCGATCCGGTTGTCGGCGAGGTCGTTGTCCTCGGTGTCTGGATAAAACCGCAAGTAAAGCTTGGCAACCACTTCGCGATCAGGTGCGGAACCAGCGAGCCGGGCGGCGCCTTCGGCGGCGCGGCCTGAGCGGCCGGTTTGGCCACCGGTTCTCCCGCCTTGGGTTTCAGCTCGTCGATCGCGCAACGCAGCATGTCGAGCACGCGACTGGCCTTGGCTTCGGCCACGTGCAAAGAATCGAAGGCGCGGCCATCGGAGGCGAGGATGTAGGCGTGTACGCTGCCGATCGAGGCCTTTGCGGCGCCCTTGGCTTCGGCTTCGCGATTGAAGCGAGAGAACTCTTCGAACAGGCGCCGATAGGCCGCTTTTTCTTCGCTGGAGGCAGCCTCGTTGTGCGAGAGATAGACCCCGTCGACGCGGACTGCCACGAAGCTGCTGTTGAGCAGGGAGATGATGGTTTCGTTGGAGAGCGGACCCGCTCTCACGCAGGCACCGTACACCAACCCGAAGCGCCAGCGAGGAGCGTGAAAAGGCGGCAAAACCTCGCTTGCGCTTCGGGTTAGTGTGAAAATGGGAACGCGTTCGGCGAAGCTTTACCTTTTCGCAGGGCGGCGGGCCGTTGTATAATGACGCCTGTATAATGACGCCGCGAGACCGCCTCACCCAGACTCAAAGGATTTCGACAACGTGCCAAACAGAATGCTGCTTGCTACCGCGTGGTTGGTTCTCTTTTCGCCCCGATTGGGCATGGCGGCGGATGCCACGGACTGGCTCTCGTGGCGCGGGCCGATGGCCAATGGCAGCGTTGAACAGGGGAATTACCCGGTTCAGTTCGGGGGAGACCATTATCGCTGGCGCACCCCCTTGCCGGGCAAGGGTTGTTCGACGCCCATTTTGCTCGACGGGACGATCTACCTGACTTCTCCCGCCGACGGGAAGGACGCGCTCGTCTGCTACGACTCACACGGCGCCGAGAAATGGCGGGCGGTCTTCGGCAAAGAGAACCCAGGGAAGCATCGCAACGGCTCCGGGTGCAACGCCTCCCCGGTGACGGATGGCAACGCTGTGTTCGTCTTCTTCAAGAGCGGCACCTTGGCGGCCGTCGAACGCGACGGGAAAGTGCGTTGGCAGACC
The DNA here is from genome assembly GCA_035533075.1 of Pirellulales bacterium. Lineage (NCBI taxonomy): Bacteria > Pseudomonadati > Planctomycetota > Planctomycetia > Pirellulales > Pirellulales bacterium. The sequence goes on from DATLUO010000219.1 coordinate 42,843, forward strand.
GACCTCGTGGAGCGTTATGGCAAAGACACGCTGTTCTGGGACCATGGCACTTCGCCCGTGTTGACGAACAAGTACGTCGTCATGGCCCGCATGCACCAAGGCGAGTCGTGGTTGGTCGCCTTCGACAAAGCCACCGGCGAACTGGCCTGGAAGGTCGCCCGCAACTACTCGACGCCCACCGAATGCGATCACGGCTACGCAACGCCGCTGGTCATTCAGCATCAGGGGCAGGAGTCGGTCCTGGTTTGGGGCGCCGAACATCTGACCATTCACACCGCGGCGGACGGGCAGGTTAACTGGTCGTGCGGCAATTTCAATCCGGGCGCCAACGCCTTGTGGCCCGCCATCGCGACGCCCGTGATCGTGGGTGACATGGCGGTGATTGCCTACGGCCGCAACGATCGCGGAATTCCGCGACTTCATGGAATTCGGCTGACGGGCAGCGGCGACGTCACGCAAACCAACCATGTCTGGAAGCGAGAAGATATTGGCACCTTCGTCCCGAGTCCGGCCGTTTACCAGGGCCGGGTGATTCTCGTCCGCGACCGCGGCCAGGTCGTGAGCATCGACCCCGCCACAGGCCGGACGATTTGGGAGGGGGCGTTTCCCAAGCATCGGGCGAACTTTTACGCCTCGCCGCTGATCGCCGCAGACAAGCTCTACGCGCCGCGCGAGGACGGCACCGTGTTTGTCGCCAGCATCGCCAACGACCAATTCAAATTGTTGGCTGAGAACAACATGGGCGAATCGATCATTGGTTCGCCCGTTCCGGTCTCGAACTGCATCCTCCTCCGCGGCGAGCAGCATCTGTTCTGCGTCGCCTCGGAGAAATCGCCGCTGACCCAGGCGGCCGCCGGGCGGTAGTGGAAGAATTGCTCGCGGGTCGGTTGTGGCAGGGCCATCTTGGCCCTGATCCGCGATCTGCGATGTAAGATAAACACTGCTCTGCTCCGCCGCTCGCAACGGGTCGTCCTCATGCTCGTCATCGCACGTATCGACTTCGGCTTCTGGTTACGGAGGGTCGTGACCTGGGATGCACTTTTGCCCATCGTGATCTGGGTCGCGCCATCGGTGATCGAGGTCCTCTTGCCGAATCGTCGCGGTGCCATGGAAATCGCGGCCCTCGTGCTGCCGATCGCCGCGGTGTTTCTGCGCTTCCGTGCCGGCATGCGGCACATCGCATCCAACCGTTGCTCGAGGCTGGTCCGTGGAGTGCAGGTCGCCGTCTTCATGGTCGGCATGCTTCCGCTGATCCTCTTCGATTGCTTCATGATCCTTTCCCACAACATGCCCGCGCTCGGGCCGATGCCGGCCGAAGACGTGATCGTCTGGTCCATCCTCCTTTCGATCTACGTCACGGCGATGGTCATTGCCATGTACCCCGGCCGTCTTGTGGACGACAACCCCTACTGCGGATCGCTCGAATCGCCAAGGCCAGCGGAGCTCGAGGGACGGCAGTGGCAGCCGCCGTGGGCGTTCTTTGCATTGGTGATCTCTTGCATTATCTGCGGGGCATTGGCCGCCGCGATGCCTCGGCACGAGCCGATGCGAGACCTGATCGCCTGGAACAGCGTTTTCACCGGATCCGGCGCGTTGGCTCTCCTTCTTCGTTCTCTGCAAACCCGTGCCGTCGCGCGCAAATCCGACAACCGCCAAAGACCGCCAGCCGATCCGGCTCCTGCGCCAGAGACGCGCCGGATGCGGGGGTGAGGCCAACGGACTCGCTTGCCGGCAGGCAAGCGGAGTAGAATTTCGTGGACGGCCGGACGCGCCGGGACTGTTGGCGCTCCGCGGCCCGACGCCTAGAATGGAAGCACGAGGTGGCACTATGGCGATTGTAACCGAACAGCGCGTCGCGCCGCTGATGGCAGGCGATCAATTGACCCGCGACGAGTTCTTGCGCCGTTGGGAAGCCGATCCGAGCATCAAGCTGGCCGAGTTGATCGAAGGGACCGTCTACATGCCTTCCCCGGTTTCTGCCGAGCACGGCGACATGGATGGAGACGTTGGTGGTTGGCTAAGCACCTACAAAGCTGCCACGCCGCGCACCGCCAGCGGCCGAAACACAACGTCGTTCCTGCTCGACGACACCCCGCAACCCGACCTAAATCTGCGGTTGCTGCCGGAGTATGGCGGCAGCTCGTGGGTCGAAGACAAATTCCTGCACGGCACGCCCGAGTTGCTTGCGGAAGTTGCTGTTTCTACCGCCTCCTACGATCTGCACCAGAAATTCAGGCTTTATCAGTCGGCCGGCATTCCCGAATATCTGGCCGTCGTGGTCTTCGAGCAGGAAATCCGCTGGCACATGCTGGTCGACGGTCGCTACCAGCTTCTTTCGCCCGACGCCGACGGACTCTATCGCTCGCGAATCTTTCCCGGCCTTTGGCTCGATGGCAACGCTCTTTTGTCGGGAAACCTGCGGCAGGTGCTGGATCGCTTGCAGGAAGGTCTGCGGTCCGCCGAGCACGAGCGATTCGTGGCCCAACTTGCCGCGCGACGCAAAGCATAGCTTAGCACGCGGATCGCCGCTGATCGCGGGAGGCCTATCCACTGCGTTCGCGCGGCATGGTAAAATGCGTTCGGCCGGGCAAATCCTCCCCAGTTCTCGCGCTCGATCGATCCATGTCCATCGCGCAATCACCTGTCAAGCCTGATGCGGCCCTGCTGCACGACATTGATTGGGGCACCTATACGAGGCTGCTGCGCGCCTTCGAGGGAAGACGACGCTTCAGGCTCACCTACGACCGCGGGACCCTGGAAATCATGAGTCCACTCTGGGAGCACGAAAAGGCGGCCTACGTCCTGGGAGCAATGATCGACGTCCTCGTCCAGGAACTCCGACTGCAGTACGAACCGGGGCGCACCGTCACCTTGAGGCGGCGACGTAAGAGCCGAGGGCTCGAGCCGGACAACTGCTATTGGATCGCCAGCGCGGGACAGCTTGCGGGAAAGACGCACCTCGACTTGGGCGTCGATCCGCCTCCGGACCTGGCGATCGAGATCGACGTCAAGCACAGCTCGCTCGATCGGATGAGCATCTATGCCGCCCTGGGCGTGCCCGAAGTGTGGCGCGTGACCTCGGCAGAATTGACCTTCAACAATCTCAAAAGCGGCGTCTACGAGGTGCGCCCGTACAGTGTATCGTTTCCCCGACTGGCCGGCGCCGACCTGCTTGCTTTCCTGAACCAGCCGGGCCCGACCGGCACAGCGGCGCTGATCGCGCAGTTCCGCGATTGGGTACGGCAAGTTCTGCTTCAACGCTGACGCATTGACACCGGCGTGGCGAGGCCGCCGCGGCGGCGATAGAATGGCGTGAGGCACGTCGGCAAAGGGTTCTTGCATGGCCACCGCGGAAAAAGTTCGGCTGAGGGGAGAAAAACGGATCGTGCTGTCGGGCATATCCTGGGAACTGTATGAGCAGTTGCGCGACAATGAAGAAAACTGGCACGTCCGCATGGCCTACGATGAGGGGAGGCTCGAACTGATGAGTCCCTCGGCCGACCACGAAGCGATCAAAGAATTAATCTGTGATATGATTAAAGCGTTCGCTGAGGAATTGGGAATCCCGCGGCGGAGTCTGGGAAACACGACATGGAAGAGCGGCGAACTCGCCAAGGGGCTGGAGCCGGATGGGTGCTTTTACATTCTCAATCACCACCACGTTTGCCACCGCCGCCGCATCGATCTGGCGGTCGGTCCTCCGCCCGACCTGGCCGTGGAAACGGCAATCAGCCGGAGTGTCGTCCCGCGGCTGCGTATCTACGCGGCGCTCGGCGTTCCGGAAATCTGGCGGTGGCGTAAAAACGGACTCACCGCCTATTCGCTCGGCGCCGAGGGAAAGTACGTCGAACGCGAGTTCAGCTTGAATCTCCCGATGCTGCGGGTGAAAGACCTGGAGCCGTTTCTCGACTTCGAACTGGCGGCCGACGAAACCGCCTGGATCCGCAACTTTCGCGACTGGGTGCGCGAGCGGTTTCTTCACAAAAAGGCTTGACCAGGCGGCCGCCTGAACTGGCCCGCTGTGGCTCAGCGCCTCGCGTTACGTTTATTGCTTGGGACTCGTCGGGCGTTGACCGCCCGGCCGGTCCCCAATGATCGTGCGAGCGGGAAAGTCGAATTCCTTGCCTTTCATTTCGGCGAGCTTGGCCTCCTGTTCGTCGGTCAACACGGCCAGCGTCTCGGCCTCGGCCTTATCCTCCAGCGCTAGCAGCTCATTGCGCCACTGATCGAGCTCCGCTTGGGAGAAGTCTTGAAAACCGGGCTGACCGGGCGGCGGATTCGCCGCCTTCTGTCGGTGGTTTTGCACGACCTTCAGAATCTTACCGATGTTGTCCTGCTGCTCTTGCGTCAGGCCGAGTTCCTCGACAACCTCCGGTTGAATGAGGGCGCCAGCGCGGAGCCATTGCAACCACAACTGCTTGAGTCGGGTACGCTGCTGGGGGTTGAGAATTTGATCTACTTTCTCCGCCACCAACTTGCTCGCTGCGACTCCCTTTTTGTTTGTTTCCTCGAAGCGTTTCTGCCGCTCTTCGGGGCTCAGGTTCTGCGCCTCTCGGGTAGCGCCGCTTAGCTCGAGCAACGGCGCGAAGGCTTCCTCAATCTCTTGGGTTTGTTCATCGCTGACTGCCAACTCTTTGCGGACCTCCGGCGACCGCAAGAGCTCGACGGACGTGCCGAACCTGGGGCCGGGACGGAGCCGGTCGCCCACACGGCCGCGCGGCGCCTCCTGGGTCTTTTGTTGACTTCGCTCGCCGGTCGGCCGAACGATGTATTCTCCAAAAGGATTCCTTGGGAAAGCAAATTCTTTGCCGGTTAGTTCGGCAAATTTGGTCTTCTGTTCGTCGGCCAACACGTGCAGCATCTCACGTTTCGCCTTCTCCTTTCTCGCGTCCCAGTCAGCGACAAACTGTTGCTGCTCCTGCTGCGAAAGGTCCTGTAACCTGGGCTGGCCGGGCTCCGGGCGCCGCGCTGCTGCCGCGATCTCGCGCATTTTGTCCTGTTGCTCTCGCGTCAGGCCGAGCTCCTTGACCAGCTCGGGTTGAAAAAACGCGCGCATGCCCTGGAACTGTAGCCACAATTGTTTGTACCGCAGGCGCTGTTCGGGCTTGAGAATCCGGTTCACTTTTTCCTCAGCCAGCTTGGTCTCTTCGACTCTCTTTTTGAGAATCTCTTCCAAACGTTTTTGGTGGTCTTCGGGCGCGAGCTTCTGGGCCTCCCGAAGATCGCCGTTGAGCTCCTTCAACGGCGCGAATGCTTCTTGAATCTGTTTCTCCTGTTCCTCGCTGATGGCAAGCTCTTTGCGCACTTCGTCGCCCACCTGCGAGGTGCTCAGAAGCTGGAGGGGCGTATCAATCTGCGCGCCCATCGGGCCGCCAGGTATTGCCGGCTGCCCGCGGCGTGGCGGCTGGTCTTGAGCCCTGACGGTCGGTTCGTGCGGAGGATCGGCTGTGACGATGCGCCACTCGGGCATTTGCATGAAATGAATGACTGTGACGTCCTTCAGTTGCAAGGCGCGAGGTTCGCCGCCGGCGGCGGCAACGATTTCGAGCCGCGCCTTTTTTTTGCGAGGTTCGTTGATGTTTTCCACCACCTTGATTGCCAACGAGCGGCCATCGGGCGACCAGCACAAGCCGCCGATGGTCGCGTTCTCCTGCTCGGCCAGAACCTGCCGGGCATTCGAACCCTCGACATCGACGATCCACAAGCCGCCTTTTTCCGCGAGCGTGAAGCGGTGGTACGCGATTTGTTTGCCGTCGGGAGAGAAACGCGGGTACAAGTTCGCTGATCTGTCCTGTGTTATGCGGCGCTCTCCCGTGGCGTCGGGATGCATCATGTAGAGCTGATAACCGTTCTTTTCTTTCGAGTGGCGGCCTGAAATCGTCACCAACCAATTGCCGTTCGACGTCCAGTCTTCGACCTGTTCGGTTTCGGGGATGGGGAGTTTTTGCTTCTCTTTGGTCGCCAGTTCCAGCAACCATGACGTGCCGTACCAGCCCTCGCTGCCGTCGTTGACATGGTACAGCAGTCGTCGCCCATCCGGCGACCAGGCCAGCAGCGAACCACCTTCCATCAGTTTAATCGGTTGCGGATTCTGAATGTCCGCGAGGAAGAGATCCGAAGTGCCGCCGCTGCCCGGCGCCCCCTGAGGTTTGAACTCACTGTAGGCCACCCGGCTGCTGTCGGGCGAGAGCCGCATCCTTTGCCCCAGCGGGCCGACCTTTCGCCAGGAGCCGGTATTGGGATCGACCTCGATCACTCCTTGATAGTTGTGCGGGAAGGGCGCGTCGCTGCTCAGGTCCAGGATGACCCACACATAGATTTTGCCGGGTAATGCCTCGGGCTGCTTGGCCGCGTCCGGTTTATCATCTGCAGCCACGGCCGCGGCCGCGGCCTGAGGCGCAAGCCTCCAGGGGACGACGCTCAATGCGACGATCAGTGCGAAGACGCCGGCCGCAAGAGCCAGGCGACGAAACGAATAAGGTCGGACGCGAGACATGACTATCATCCTCCGTTCAAGGTTGCGAAAAGCCCCCAATACGCTGGCGGTGGACAGCGCGGACCGGGTCGGCAGTGGCTCTCGCGCGGCCAGCTTCAACAGCAGGCGGCCATACTCGACGGGCTGGGCCAGCCGCCCCTGGATGAGCAACTCGTCGCAGGCCGCTTCTTGGGCCTCGGACCAGCGGCGCACCATCAGCCACACCAGCGGGTGAAAGAAGAAAAGTGCCCGGACGGCCGTCGGCAGCCAGTTCCAGGCCAGATCGCGCCGCCGGTGGTGTGCCAATTCATGGGCCAGCATCAGCCGCAACTCGCCCGCATCGAAGGCCTCCAAGCGGGCCGGCAACACGATGGCCGGCCGCCAGATGCCGGCGAGTAGGGGACTGTCGACGCGCGGCGACAAGAGCAGCCGCGGCGGGCGGCGTAGCCCGAGCCGGTCCGCCTCCTGCCGGCAGGCCTCGCTCAGCGAACCGCTCACTTGCGGCGTGGCGGAAGCCGTCAGGCGTCGGGCCGCGAGCCACTGCCTGGCGATGCCGCCCAGCGAAACTACGGCGCCCGCCACCCACAGCACGAGCAGCAGGCCACCATAAAAAGGCCCCGGGCCGCCTTGCATCGGCACGACCGGCCTGGCGGCGTCGAACTGCTCGACGGCCTGCGCGGGTGGCTCGCCGGCAACGGGCAGCGCGACGTGCGACGACACCGTTTCGGGCGCGACGGGAGCCGCCGGCTCGGCGGGAAGCACTGGCAACGACAGCGGCTGAATCCAGAACAGGGCAACCAGCAGCTTGAGGCAAGCGAGGCGCCACAACCAGCAAGCGACCCGAGCCGAAAGGAACCTCGGCCAGCGGGTGATCGCCCAGACGAGGGCAATGGCAATCGCCCCCTGCCACGAAGCCCTCGCCAAGCTGGTGATCCACGCTTCGCCCCAGAGCTCGAAGTTTTGCAAAAATTGGCTCATGAGTCCCCTCTTTCACGAGATTCAAGGCGTTGGAGAAGATCTTTGAACTTACGGGCCTCGTCGTCGTTCAGCAACGACGAGCGCGTCAGATAGGCCACGAAGGGCGAGACCTCGCCGCCCAGCACCTCGTCGACAAAGCCGCTCACCAATCGGTGCAGCAGATCCGCTTTGGAGATCGTGGGCGTATAGCGATGTGCGCCGGAATCCTTGCGGCGTTTCAAATAGCCCTTCTCCCGCAACCGTTCCATGACGGTCAGCACCGTGGTGCGGGCCTGGCCGGTGGTCGCGGCGAAATGGGCCGCCACTTCGCGCACCGTAATCGGATGATGTTCGGTGATGTGCTGCAAGACCTCGAGTTCCAAGCGGCCGAGCGGTTCTTTGGGCGGTGGCACGAGCAGGCTCCTGTGACTACTGACGTAGTCATATTAGCGATGACTATGGATGTAGTCAATAGGCGCTCGGCAGATTTCCTGCGACCGGTCGGTTCAGGCGAAACATTTCCCCTGATGCTTCGCTGGTTGAGTTTGGGCCCAAAAACGCTGGTGCGCAAAGCCAAGACGCTCAAGTACGCGTCCCGCGCCCCGAACAAATCCATGCTAGCGGGGGGATCCGTTGCAACGTTGCAACGTTGCACCCAAACTCCTAAAGGCCGAGGGACAGTGCGTGATCGCGCGCGTCCAATTCAACGGGTTTGCGCGGGAACGGACCAAGCCAGTCGCAGGCGACGATACGGACGGGCGGAGACGATTCGCGGGGCGCGCGTGGGCGGGATAAGAGGACGGTGGAACTTATTGCGCACCAGTTGCGCGTCTTCGCGGCGAGTTGCGCGTCTTCGCCGGCGCACGAGGTTTTTCGTGCGCGGCGAACAGCGGCGTTCGAGTGCTGACAAGGCGCGTCTATCCGAACAATTCCCGGATCGGTTGGCCCGTGGTCAAGGTGCGCGAGATGCCGCTGGCGTCCTGCGGATTGTTGATGGGAATGTCGAGGGCGTGGTAGATGGTCGCCGCCAGTTCCTCGGGGCGAACCGGGTTACTGGTGGGATACTCGCCGTACTTGTTGGACTTGCCGTACACTCGGCCCCCGGCGATGCCCGCTCCGGCCAGGATGGCGGAGAAACACTGCGGCCAGTGCTGGCGG
>DATLUO010000220.1 GCA_035533075.1 Pirellulales bacterium
CGAGACCAAGCTGGTCGATCCGGCCAATAACAGCACAACCTGGGTTTTCGATGCTCTCAACCGCCCGACGTCCGAAACGAATGCCCTGGGCACGACGACGACGACCTATGACGCGTCGTCGGACGTCACCAGCATCACGGATGCCGACGGGCGCGTTCGGGATTTCGTCTATAACAACGACCAGCAGCTCACGGCCGAGAACTGGATGAGCGGCACAACGGTCGTCGCCACGATGGCCTACGGTTACGACCTGGCCGGAGAATTGACCTCGGCCAGCGACCCGAACTCGGCCTACGCCTTCGCCTACGATGGCGACGGTCAGGTCATTTCGACCGACAACGCGGGCACGCCCAACGTCCCCGACGTGGTGCTCTCGAACACCTACGACCTGATGGGCGACCGCACCAGCCAGTCGGCGACCATCGCCAGCACCGCGGATTACCTGAACAGCTACGCCTTTAACGGCGACCAGCAACTGACCGCCGTCACGCAGCAGGACCAGAACGGCGGGAACGTCATTTCGCCCAAGGAGATCGACTACGACTACAACGCGCTGGGCCAAGTCACGGATACGTGGGCGTACAACACGCTCGGCGGCCCGCGCAGCGACGTGCTGCACGGCGCCTATTCCTACGACGCCGGCGACCGCCTCACGGGCCTGGCCTACACGTCGAACGCCGGCGCGAACACGATCGACACCCTTGGCTGGGGCTACGACGCGGCCAACAACGTCACGAGCTTCTCGAGCATCGACGGCACGGCCACCTATGGTTACGACCCGACGAACCAACTTACTAGCGCGACCTACACCACGGCCAGCGGCGGCCACCAGCCCGCCAACGAAAGTGACTCGTTCGACAAGAACGGGAACAGGAATATGACCGGATATTCGACCGGTTCGCCGAACCTGATGACCAGCGATGGCACGTACAACTACCAATACGATGCCGACGGCAACACCACCGTCCGCACGCAGATCGCATCGACCTACTCGACGCACTACAAAACCGCCTACAGTTGGGACTATCGCAACCGGCTCACCGACGTCGAGTATTACGACAACAACGGCGTGCTCAGCGAGCACGTGCATTACGTGTACGACGTCTTCGATCATCTGCTGGCCACCGAGGCCGACACGACCGGCAGCGGCACCTACAACCAGGTCGCCTGGTACGCGCTCGACGTTTCGCCCGAACTGCCGCAGGCCGGCGTGCCGGGCACGCTGTTGGCCCAACCGGCGTTCGTGTTCGACGGCAGCGGGAACTTGACGCAGCGAAACCTGGTGGCGCTCGACCCGGCCGGCGTCGACCAGGTGATGATTCAGGAAGCCGTCTCGTCGTTAACGCAGGGGGGCGTGAACACCTACATGGCCGACGACAACCTCGGCACGCCCCGCGACGACGTCGACAACAGCGGCAATCTGGTGAACCACGACGTCTTCACTTCGTTCGGCGATGAGGTCTACACCAGCAACGTTGCGGTGATCAATTGGGCCGGCTTCGCCGGCGGCCACGACGATCCGAACACCGGCCTTGTCAGCAACTATCACCGCTGGTACGATCCGGCCACGGGGCGGTGGATCAGTGCGGATCCGAAGGGGTTTGCCGCTCGAGACCCGAACTTGGACCGATATGTGGGCAACAACCCAATTGACAACTTTGATCCGCTTGGATTGTATCCCCAACAAGGACCAGAGAATCAGGGCCAACAGCAACCAAAAAGCAATCCGGGCGGCTACCTCCACCAGCAACCAAAAGGGACTCCACCAAAACTTAAACCGGGCGGCTACCTCCACCAGAAGCCAAAGGCGAAGCCTGGAGGCTACATCATGCAGCAGCCGTTTAGTCGTCACATCACCGGACAGAAGTACGTGCCTGACGGCGTCATTACGTACTACAGCGACGGCACAAGCGAGAAGCACGCATTCTCGCCTTCGACTGAGCCGCCACAGTTCGTAGCACCACCACCGCTGATTTACCCCGCCAAGTACTATCTCCCGTATTCGTTGCCAGGCGGCTGGAAGGCCGGCGGAATGACATGGACTCCGTACCCAGGGGGGCCCGGCTTCAAGGGCGGCGGCTTGGGATTTTCATATTGAAAAAATGACCCGGTCATGTCGGAATTCAGTAGATTACCTGCGAGGGCCCCTCGCGACGCTGTGGTCGGCGCCCGTGCATGTCACGACTGCTACGATACCCCGGACGAGCGTCGTCCGCAGCCCGGGTCGCGTCATCCAGGCAGTGCTGCTGGCCGCTGCGGCGGCCCTGATCGCGCGCTGCGGTTATGCGAGCGAAGAGCCCGGATCCCGCGTTTTGAAATTCTCCGTCGCCAGCGGCGGCGACGCCCCGCTGCTTCCCGTGCGGTTCGACGGCCGCGATTATCTTTTCATTTTCGACACGGGGTGTACCGGCACTCTTTTCGATGAGTGCTTCCGCGATAAGCTGGGAGAGGCGCTATGGACGGCTCGCACGCGAACACCGCTGGGCGAGATCTCGACCCCATACTTCAGGGCGCCTCGCGCAAGTATCGCGGGCCGCGCCCTGTCGGGCGTCTCCGTGGTCGATTGCGCGGACCTGTCCTTGATGCGCAGCGTGTCTGGGCACGCAATCTACGGTTGCCTGGGGATGGATTATCTCCAGAGCCAGCAGGTGCGGATCGATTTCGATCGAGGCGAGCTCGCGTTCCTTGACTCGGTGCCGGACGACGCCGGCAAGCGCATCCCACTATATTTTTCGTCGGAGCACGGCGGAATCGTCGCGGAGGTTGACATCGGCGGGGCGCGCGAGTTGTTCGCCATCGACACGGGGCTCGTCGGCGTCGGACACCTCGAAACGCGCTTATTGGAGCGCCTGGTTCGCGCCGGCGACGCGACCCCTTTCAAAAATGGAGAGGCGGTATCCGTCGGAAGCAGAGAATTCGTCGCCCAACCGCGGGCGCGACTTGATGTAGTCGACCTGGAAGGCTTCCGGCACCGCGGCCTGGTGTTTTCCGGCGCAACGCGCAGTGCGCTTGGAACCCGGTACCTGGCTCGTTACGTGGTCACCTTCGATTTCCCCTCGATGATCATGTACCTGAAGCCCGGCCGGATGTATGACGAGCCGAGCCGCCACGATTTAAGCGGAATGGGAGTTTGGCGACCCAACGGCGAGACGACCGTTGACGTTGAAGCGGGGAGCGCGGCGCACCGGGCCGGCATAAGAACCGGCGACGTGATCGACAAGGTCGACGGTCGCGCAGCATCGTCGATGCCGATATTCCAGATACACAAGCTCTTGGCGACACCGGGCAGGCGCAGGCTGGGCGTGACTCGAGGCAAAGAGCGGTTCGACGTGACGCTCGTTCTCGAGGAAACGTCCGGCGCAGAGCGACTTCGGGTCGCAGAGCAGCAGAAGAAGGACCAATGAACGGACACGGACAGGCCGAATCGCTGGCATTCAGCCTCGCGGATATCAGCCGGCAAGTTGCGCGGCCGATAAGCGACGCAGACGACGCGCCGTTTTTCATTTTTGCGGCGGGCTGGGGCTGCGGGGAACGCGACCTTCAGCGGCGGCTGGCGCGGACGTGGGGGAGCGAGTCGACGCTGGATCCGCTGCTTATTACCGCCATGGGCTGGCAGCTTGTGCGCTCGGCGAGTTGCCCGCAAATGGCGCCCGAAGGCGCGGCCGAGCGCGCACCAAACGCCGAAACATTCAGGCAAGTCGCATGCACACAGGCAGCTTTCTTGCGAGGAGTTTGTCGAGCGGCAACCGGGGCTTGCGAGCAAAACGCTTGGGGGGCGACGTGGACCGGACTCAACGGAGAACATACGCTCTATCTCAGGCTGCTTTTTCCGCGCGCGAGATTTGTCTTTCTGCACCGCAACCCGATCGACGCGTTCGTGGCGGCGTTGCGCTCAATGGGCACCTCTGCGGCAGTCGAGGGGCGCGATCTGAGCTGGGCGGCTGGCTTCGCGGAGCAGTGGTGCCGCCTCGTTGCCAGCTTCGAACTCTGGCACAAAGAAGTCGATGGCATCCTGGTCGGCTACGAGCAGGCGATGGCGGCCTCGCCGGGGCATATCGAAGCCTACCTGGGGGAACGGCTGTCGCCGCCGGTTTCAGCCGCTGAGCCTGAGAACGGCGCGAACAGCGCAGCCCAGTTGCGCGCAGACGAGGTTGCCTTGCTGGTCGAACGAACGAGAGAAATGGCCGCGCGCCTCGGGTACACGCTGACAGCCGAGCTTACCCGTGGAGGGCAAGGCTCAGCCGGGCCAGAACCGGCGTCAGCGGCGCCGCAGGTGCATATACGGAGCGTGCAAATCTCGTGTGCCGTACTTGTGCCCGCCATGCGGTACATTGAGCCGGAATGCGAAGAGGCTCTTTTGGAGCTCGAGCGCCGCGGCTACGCAGTTACGCGGCTACGCGGGTGTTCGTCCATCGATCAAGGGCGGAACATGCTGGCCACGGGCGCCCTCGATAAGGGCTTCGAGGAGACGCTCTGGGTCGATGCCGATACGGGCTTTGATCCCGATGTCGTGGAAAAACTCAGGTCGCACAACGTGCCGGTCGCCGCCGGGATTTGCGCGCGAAAATCGCCTCTCGGAGGGCTGGCGGTGGCGCCGCTTCCCGGCACAGCTGCGATCACGATGGGCGAAGGCGGAGGGCTGGTGGAGGTGTTGTACGCCGGCACGGGCTTCTTGCTCGTCCGCCGCGCGGTGTATGTCACCATCCAGCGGCGCTTCAGCCTGCCGATATGTGATGAGACCGGACCGCGCCGTGCGATTCCGTTTTTCATGCCGATGCTGGAAGACTGGGGAGGAAGGCTTTCGTATCTGGGCGAGGATTACGCTTTTTCGCGCCGCGCGCGGCTGTGCGGCTACAAGATCATGGCCGATACGTCGATCCGCCTGTGGCACATCGGCATGTACCGCTACGGCTTTGAGGATGCGGGCAACAGCGTTGCACGCCTGGAAACGTATAAATACTCGATTGAGAGACCGCAGGCCGAGGACCTTCGCGGCTAACCCTTTTGCGAATAGGGGAGGGAAAAAGGGACATTCTGCTTTTTCATAAAACCAGAATGTCCCAATACTGTTCCAATACTGTTCGGCTCCTGCGCGGAAGCGGGCGGCACGTGGTAGGGGTGCCATGCCAGGATGCACACGTTGGCGGCGACGATAAAAACCCGGTTTCACCGGATCATCTTTTGGGGCCTCCCGTTATTTCGCCCGCACGTAGGCCGACTCAGCCAGCGGCCCGGTCGCGGTGGCCGAGGGTGTTTCGGCGGCAACCTCGGCCAGCACGGCCACGGCCCGCTCGATGTCGGCCGGGCCGACGTCGAGGTGCGTGACCGCCCGCATCAACTGGCCGCCAAAGGCGCTGATCAGCAGGCCGCGGCGCTTGAGCCGCGCGGCGAATTCGGCCGCCGTGCCCAGCCGCGGATCGACGCGATAAATGACCAGGTTGGTGTCGACCTGCGGCGGACGCAACTCCAGCCCCTCGATCTGCCGAATTCCCGCGGCAAGCCGCTGCGCCTGGGCATGGTCTTCCGCCAGCCGCTCGACGTGGTTTTGCAAGGCGTACAGGGCCGCCGCGGCGAGAATGCCGGCCTGCCGCATGCCGCCCCCGAACAGCTTGCGATGGCGGTGGGCACGCTCGATCAACTCGCGCGGTCCGGCCAACGCGGACCCGACCGGCGCCCCCAGCCCCTTCGAAAAACAAACGCTCACCGTGTCGAAGTGCTGCGCCCAACGGGCGGCGTCGATGCCCGTCGCCACCACGGCGTTGAACAGCCGGGCGCCATCCAGGTGCGTCACCAGGCCGTTGGCATGGGCCCAGGCGCAAATCTGCTCGACCTCGGCGTAGGGTTGAACGCGGCCGCCGCCGCGGTTGTGCGTGTTCTCCAGGCACACCAGGCGCGTGCGGACGTGGTGGACGTTCTCGGGCCGAATCAGGCCCACGAGCTGTTCCAGCTTGAGCACGCCGAACTCGCCGTCGATCGGCCGTGCCACGACGCCGCTTAGTTGAGCGAACGCGCCCTGTTCGTATTGGTAGACGTGGCAGCTTGTCTCGCAGAGAAACTCGTCGCCCGGCGAGCAATGCACGCGGACGCCAATTTGGTTCGACATCGTGCCCGACGGCACGTAGAGGGCCTTTTCCTTGCCGAGCATCGCGGCCAGGGTCTCTTCCAGCCGAAGTACGGTGGGGTCTTCGCCAAAGACGTCATCGCCCACCTCGGCGGCCGCGATGGCCGCCCGCATGCCGGGCGTCGGTTTGGTTACGGTGTCGCTACGCAGGTCGATCATGATTCAGGACCGTGGACTTCAGGGAACTCGACAATACGGTTCTATCCTGCGGCGCGCGTGGGATCAAGGCAAGAAGACCGGCGGCGGCCGACCGCGACGGTCCGGCAACAAGATCATCGCGGAGCAGACCGATTGGTCGCCCGCATTTACGCGGCCGGTTTGACAACGTAGAATCACGGTCGGCAAACACTCACCATGACCATGAGCCAAACTCTTCTACCCGCCAGCTTCCTGTTTCGCTTCGCGCTGCCCTGCCGCTACCAAAGCCCGCTGTGGACCGACAACGGCGCCGAGCTCGATGAGTCGTTCCGGCTGCCGGAATTGACGGAGCTCGATGGCCTGCCGACGTTCGCCGAGATGCGAGTGGCCTGGAGCGAGGCGGGCGTGGCCTTCGTGGCCGAGGTGCGCGGCAAGCGACAGGCCCCGTGGTGCCGCGAAAGCCGGCCGGAAGACAGCGACGGCGTGCGGCTGTGGATCGACACCCGCGACACACACAACATCCACCGCGCCAGCCGCTTTTGCCACCAGTTCATGTTCATGCCCGCCGGCGCCGGCCGCGGACTCGACGAGCCCTGCGCCGACCAGGTGCTCGTCTACCGCGCCAAAGAAAACGCCAAGCCGGTCCGGCCCGGCGTGCTGCGCGTGCTGCGCGAAAAGCGTGCCGACGGCTATCGGCTGGAAGGGCTGGTTCCGGCCGCGGCCCTGACCGGCTTCGATCCGGCGGAAAACCCGCGGCTCGGTTTTACCTACGCCGTCGTCGATCGCGAAATCGGCGAGCAAACGTTCAACTGCCCCGGCGAATTCGCCTATCGCGAAGATCCCAGCCTGTGGGCCACGTTGGGGCTGGTGCGGTGACCAAGGGCCTGCGTTGCCCGCTCGTGGCCTTCGGCCTATACTTTTCGGTAGGTCTCTTTCCGTTGGATGGTTAAAAAGCGATGAATACCCGCATTTCCCGGCCGCTTCTGGTCTTGACCGTTTCATTATGGTTTTCATGGCTCGCCTTTCCGCTGCTGGCCGCGGAACCGCCGGTCAAAGAGGATGCCAAGAACGCCGCGAAGAAGGAAGCGAACGGGCCTTCGCCGGCGGGCAAATACATTCGGCTGGTGCGCGACGACCGCGGTCGGCCGCTCGAAATGCAAACCGCCGTCGTGCGCTTCGTCGCCACCGACGAGGCCCGCAAGGGTCTGGAGGTCGATCTGGTCGCCGCGGTCCACATCGGCGAGAAGGAATACTACGAGCGGCTGAACAAGCAATTCGCCGATTACGACGCCTTGCTTTACGAGCTCGTCGCGCCGGAGGGGACGCGCGTGCCCAAAGGCGGCGCCAAGAGCAACCATCCCGTCAGCCGCCTGCAGACCGGCTTGAAGGATCTGCTCGACCTCGATTTTCAGCTCGACCACATCGACTATCACAGCAAGAATTTCGTGCATGCCGACATGTCGCCCGATTCATTCAGCAAGTCGATGAACGAGCGGGGAGAGAGCATCTGGGCGCTGGTCTTTCGCGTGCTGGGCCAAAGCCTGGCCAAGCAGGACAAGGGCGACGGCTCGCTCGACGCCGAGTTGTTGATGGCGCTGTTCGACAAGAACCGGGCCCTGGCTCTCAAACGCGTGCTGGCCGAGGAGTTTCAAGACCTGGAAGGCATGATGTCGGCCTTCAACGGGCCGGACGGCTCGACGCTGATCACCGAGCGCAACAAGCGAGCGCTGGCGGTGCTGGCCAAGGAAATCCGTTCGGGCAAGAAGCACCTGGCCATTTTCTACGGTGCCGGCCACATGCCCGACATGGCGCAGCGGCTGATGGCCGATTTCAAGCTGAAAGCCGATCGTGAAGAGTGGGTCACCGCCTGGGACCTGCACGACGCGGCCCCAAAGCCCGCGGGCGTCAAGTCCAAGGCGCCCAAGCCTGCCAAGCCGAAGCGGCCCGCGACCGACTAGCGGCAGTAGGTTGGCCGCCGGAAAACGTAAGGTGGGGCCAGCGTGCTTGCGGGCGCCGGCCATCGACTTGAGGGGTCAGGTTTCAGGCGTCAGGCGTCAGGATCGATGCTTGACGCCGGGCGCCCGATGCTAACTTAAGTCGCTTCGTCTTTTGAAGATTTTGCGATTGACGATTCGCTTACGGCCGCAAAAAAACGATGGCCGGGACGGATTTTCGGTCGCCCGTGGCTATCCACGCCGTAAAATGGGTGTAACCACCCGGCGCCTTCGCGGAACTTCTATTGAGGCGCCGGGTTTAAGAGATGTGTGCCCGACAGGGCCGCTTTCCCGGAACAGAGTTTTTTCTTCTTAACAAGCATGCAATGGACACTCGCGCGCTCCGGGCCACGGCGGTGGCTGGCAGCGGCGCTGATCGTTGTTTCGACCGCGGCCGCCGGATGCGAGCGCAGCTCGGAAGCCGTCATGGACGGGAAGCGCCCGGTGAGCGAGGACGAACTGCAGGCCGCCGTCCGCGACCAGCTCGGCCTTGTCAAGTCGGGTAGGGCGACGTCCCTGCATTCGAGCAGCGTTCGCGATTCGTCGTTCGCCGAGTTGGACGATCTCGATAACTTGCAAGTGCTCGATCTGGCGAATTCGTGCGTCAGCGACGCCGGCTTGAGGGCCCTGCCGACGATGTCTCAATTGCATGGCCTCGATCTGGCACACACGCTGGTTTCCGATCAGGCCATGGCCGCCGTAGGCCGCTGTGCCGGTCTGGAAGAGTTGTGCCTGAACTATGCCAAGGTTTCCGACCGCGGCATCCAGCAACTCGACGGGTTGCGCAGGCTGCGCGAGCTGCGACTTCGTGCGACCGCCGTCGGCGACGACTCGATGAGCTGGGTCGCACGGCAGAGCAATCTCAACTCCCTCAGCGTGGCCGGCACCAACGTGACCGACGAGGGCCTGTTGCGACTGCGGGGCCTACGGCACCTGGAAGAGTTGCGGCTTGGCAACACCGCCATCACCGATGCCGGCCTGGCCGCGCTTCGCAAAATGTCGGGCCTCAAACGACTGAGCCTGCGCAACACGGCCATCACCGACGCCGGGCTGAACCGCATCAAGCACCTCCGCCAGTTGGAAGAGCTCTTGCTGGAAAACACCGGCGTCTCTGACGACGGCCTGGAGTGCCTGGCCGGCATGAAAAACCTGCGCATCTTGAGCTTGTCGGGCACGCGCGTCTCCGACGCCGGTCTGAAACGGCTGCGACCGCTCAAGCAGTTGTCGTCGCTTTATCTGGCCCGGACGTCCGTCACCGATGACGCCGTGGAACCCCTGTCGGCCTTGGCCGACGAACTTTATTGCCTCGACGTGACGGGCACGCGGTTCAGCATGCGGGGCCTCGAACGGCTCACAGACCGCTTGCCCGGCGTGGGCGATTTGCGGCGCGACACGAGCACCGATGTCGATACCGGCACGGATGCGGGACTGTAGGGATTTTGGATTGCCGATTTTGAATTTTGGATTGCAAAATCCAAAATCCAAAATTCTTAGAAGTAGTCTTGGCTGGTCGGTTTGATGACCAGTTCCGGCACGTGGGCACGCGCGGGCAGACAGGCCACCATCAGCACGGCGGCCCCTACGTCTTCGGACTTGAGAATGCGGGCACGATGCTCGGCGCTGACCGGCTTGGGACGCTGCTCCAGGATGGGCGTATCGACCTCGCCGGGATAGATGTTCGTGATGCGGATGCCATATTCCGCCACTTCGCGGGCGGCGGTGATTCCCAAGGCGGTCATGGCGAACTTCGACGCCGTGTAGCCGATGCCTCCCAGCAGGCTGGACCGTTTGCCGGCGATCGACGAGATATTGACGATCAACCCGTCGCGGCGCTCGCGCATTTGCGGCAGCACCGCATGCAAGCAATAAAAGGCGCCCGTGGCGTTGATGCGCATCATTTGTTCCCAGTCGTCGGGCGAAAGTTCGACCAGCGTCCGGCGCAGCACGTTGACGCCCGCACTGTTGACGACGATATCGAGCGGACCGAGCTCATCGGTGGCCCACGCCACGAGACTCTCGACGCTCTTCAAATCGCCGACGTCGGCCGGGCGGTACACCAGCGGAGGCGCGCCCTGAAAGCGGGCGGCGGCTTCGCGCAACTTGTCTTCGCGGCGACCCGAAATGGCCACCCGGCAGCCCTCCTGCGCCAGCGCCACGGCAATGCCTAAGCCGATGCCCGTCGCCCCGCCTGTGACCAGTGCCGTCTTGTCTGAGAGTTTCATGGAATGCGTCTCGTGGAACCGGAATAGTGCAAGTATCGTTTTGAATCGTTGTACCGGATGCTGGCCTCGGGAACCAGGGGCCGGGCGTGGTGGCAGTGTCTTAACTGTGGGTTCGCCACGTAGGGTGGGACCAGCGAGCTTGCGTGCGCCGGGCCACCGAGCGTGACGTTGCCGATGCTGGTGGGCCGGCGCTCGCAAGCTCGCTGGTCCCACCCTTTTCTAGCTTGGTCAAGAGGCAGTAGTTAAGCAATTGACGGCCCCCCATCTCCGCACCGCAAGCGGTCGTTTTTTGCAAGCGCGAAAAACGTCAACGGTGGCGGTTCGATGAGGGTTGAGGTTGTTGATCA